>JAGWGS010000250.1 GCA_028867235.1 Nitrososphaerota archaeon
AACCAATCCTTTAGAGTCTGTAGTACCGTTTATGTGATAACTCAACAATGGCTTGCCAAACCCTGAATGCTTTGATAAATCCTCCAAACTTTCTATTGTACCACCTATGGAATCTAAAGTTTGCAGTATCTTGATCTTTGCATCTGAGATTATTTCGTTGTAACTTAGTTTCAATATGGGCAATAGCATAGGTAGTCCTGAAGTATCAGTTCCAAATGCTTTGATTCCATTTACAAATGCGCATGAAAGTGCAGCACATCCAATCATTTTATCACCAGCGCTTACATTTATCAGAATTTGTTCAAATTTGCCCTGCTCTGTTTTTATTATATCAGATACATGTTCTAACGCACTTCTGATGATGTCAGGTTGAGCGATTAATCTTAGGGATATTGTTATTCCCAATGTGGATCTCAAACTTCCGGCAAATTCCTCCACCTTCTTCTTATCTTCAGCATAATGTAGAAGAATTAACTTGTGAATGGGAAAGTTTCGTAGTCCTGTGAGGATACCTTCT
>JAGWGS010000251.1 GCA_028867235.1 Nitrososphaerota archaeon
AATTCTCCAAAGTTATCCATTGCTTTTCAACGGATTTTGCATCACCTAGTATTTGCACTCGTAACATAGAATTTTTTTCTGCTTGCACTTAAAATTCAGCATGTAGACACTAAAATTATCACATTAGACGATACCATGATTTTTTCAAAACTTTTTTAGCACGATAGATACGCATAGTTTCATGGCAAAGAAAAGTGACTACAATAGGCTATCAGTAGAAGGCGACATACAAACAAGATGGATATGTGGTTGTTTTGAGACGGTCGACGGTTTTTTCAAGTTCTGTTCACAACACAACGAAGCCATGAAGCAGACAATTGAATCGCAGATAGACAAGCTTGACATGACTACAGTGGTAGAAGAAAAACAAGCCTAAGAGAATTCAATAAAACCAATCAACTTCTTTTAGCATATGGCTTGAATGTCCATCCAGCCAGTCCCCGTCGCACCATTTTATTAAATCTCCTTCCATGACTCAGATACGGAAAACGCATGTGAATTAATTCATGCACAA
>JAGWGS010000252.1 GCA_028867235.1 Nitrososphaerota archaeon
TCCAACTGACTTTGAGTAAAGATTCACAGGAACAACAGATTCTGAGAGCGAGTTAGTTTTTTCTACAAATGTATTAACTGACTTGGGTTTTTGAGTCGGCCCAATTGTCAAAGGTGCAGATATCGTAGGAGTTGTGTTTGTGGCGTTAGTGGTCTGGTTCATGCCAGTTTGTGGAGTTGTCTGGGTTTGATTTGGTGGAACTGGAATTATTTGTGGAGGCAACTTGTCTACTACGTTAAAGTATGCATTATATGCTCCAAATGGCACCTGGGCAATGATAGTATAGTTTCCAAGTGCAGCGTTGGCTGGAATCTTATAATCATAACTAAATGATCCGTATTGATCAAATGGTACAGTAGCTTTTGGAATCACAGTTCCTTTCTTTGAGATGGGTTGGCCCTCACTGATTACAAGGTCATTTGCAAGACCAAATGCAAGATCCACGTTGTTAAGAGAAACAATATAGCTTGTCCTTCCGGTAACAAGAACAGTTTGACCAGGAAGATACTTGT
>JAGWGS010000253.1 GCA_028867235.1 Nitrososphaerota archaeon
ACCAAAAACATTGAGCTGATATTTGTGCCTCCTACATTGCAATACAAGGGAGGGCTCCCGCCAGGATTTGCAGACAATATACGATATGCCATAAATGCCGTAATGCAAGGATACAAGGTAATAAAAAATCAAGATATAGACATTATACACTCTAACAACTTTGCACCTGCGCTTGCCGGTTCCATATTGTCAAGTCTCACATCAAGACCACACATTACTGCAGTTCACGACATATTTTCTCTTTGCGGAAAAAATTATTGGAAACAATGGGGTGCCCAGAGCGGAATATCAAAGATGAATGTGTGGCTTGCTCCGTTTTTTGAGAAATTAATGATAAAGCTAAAGTTCAATTGTATCCATACCGTAAGTGAGACTACCAGAGATGATTTGGTAAAGTTTGGAGCAAGAAAACCAATCCATGTGATTCACAATTCAATTGAAACAAATGTAATAAACAATACAATGCCGAATCCACTGCAGTTTGTATATGTTGGTAGACTAGTTTTTTATAA
>JAGWGS010000254.1 GCA_028867235.1 Nitrososphaerota archaeon
TTGAACAGTTCCATTAGGATCACTTAACATGATTTTAATTGGATCTTTTGTTACCAAGTTTCCGTTAATTTCAATCATATCACCAGACAATGCAGTGTCTTTTGCTACCAACTGGAAGATATTTCCATTGCTTAGATCATTTGGTACTGTGACATTTTGTCCAAATGCTATACTCAAAGGTAGAAATGTAACGAGGGACAGAATTACAATTATGAAATAATGCAGAGTTTTCACGTCTAAGATGTACTGTACTGTTTATGATTTAAAAAAGTGGTGTAGATTTTGCACTAATTTCCAAAATACAACAAAAAAACTTGAATTTTGGATTCTCAAACATCATAAATTCAAACACTGGAGAACTTGTCAAATCTGTTAGGCATACGGTCTTTGGGGATTTTATTGATTATAACGACAATTCCATGAAGAAACTACGTGGAAAACAATGCCGGAAGCCATTTTGGCAGATATTCACGGAATATCTGAATCATCCAGAATCCAAGATGGACGGTG
>JAGWGS010000255.1 GCA_028867235.1 Nitrososphaerota archaeon
AATGCATGAGATAAGAGTGTCTTTTTCCATTGCCACTTTGGCTTGGATACCCAATGGGTTTTCTGTAGTTGGATTTGAAAGGTCTAAATCATTAGTTCCAAGAGTAATCATGACAGGTCCTGCACAAGTACCGTTTGGCAATATGCCTTCCTGACACATAGGTTTTGACTGCATGTTAAAAAATAAGATTCCAAAAATAGCTAATACACATACCGAAATGCCAACAATTATTGCAAGATGTAGAGTTTTCATTTGTTTACACAATCTCAGTTGGGATAATTTCTATTTCTTTTGTACCTTCAGGAAAGTGTATTGTCATGATCATATTTTCATCGTGGATGTATTCTTTATAATTGACTTCTTGGCCGTCTTCCAGTACGATAAATTGGCTATCTTTTTTGTCTTTTTCCATGAAATCAACCAGTTTTGGTGATAAGGTGAGAGTAAGATTACCGTCTTGCATACTGTGTATTGATAGTATGACACTTCGTGATTCATTGTCTAGTTTT
>JAGWGS010000256.1 GCA_028867235.1 Nitrososphaerota archaeon
CCTATCTTCTGCGCAATCTGGTTTGCCGTCATTGTATCGTCAAGCAATGTTTTTAGTATGTTCCGGCTGGAATCATTGCTTAGCATCTCTCCAATTGATTTTATCTTCCCGTCTTCTGTAGAGAGGATCTCGATTCTCTCTTTCAAGTCATCTGAGCTTGTCTCTTCAGGAATTTTTTCATTCTTCTCCATGGAACATCACTTAAAGTTTATCGTTAAATTCGAATTTAATCAAATCCTATAAACCAATACGGTAATTGAATCTGACAATGAAGACTCGCCATCTTTTAGCAATTATTTTTTTCATTTTTGGAGGTATATCGCTTGCTGTTACGTACGGATTTTTTCCAGTTTTTGTCTCACATCGAGGTCTGCCCGGATTGCCAACGGAATTTCCATATTCGTCTGCCTATTTTCTTGGTACGCTTACAACGTCTTTTTTTGCGGCCGGGATTGCTCTCTTGGTAATTTCACGCAACAAATCAAGATGAATGATATCAATC
>JAGWGS010000257.1 GCA_028867235.1 Nitrososphaerota archaeon
GCTGATTCCACTGACTCGCTTTGTCGATATGGAGGGAATGCTGAACTACCTACAGGACAAGGCGGACGAGCTGAACAACGGTGCAAGCAAACTAGTCGTTGTTCCAAAGATTCTTGCAAACCTGAGCAAGTTCATCGACAAGGAAAAGACTCCGGACGGAGTAAATCTCTCGAAATTGCTGTTCAATGCCCTTGTGAAGCACGACTATGAAGCACTGGGCGACTTCCACCAAAAGACAATGTTCCTTGGAATGATGCACTTCCAGGACAAGTACAATCAGGATGAGGAGAGGCTCCAGCGCTGCGACATCCACTATCTGACCCCCGACCTGAGGATAATCCCCTTCTGCAGCTTCAACGTGATCCCCGAATGGTACAGAGACAGGATCCAGCAGAAGTACGGCATGCCCATCGAAGCGTGGGAGGCTAAGACAGGCAGGAAGCTGGAGGACGGCCTCTACCGCGGGACTCTGAGGCGTGGCGGCCACGTCCAGGGGTGCGGT
>JAGWGS010000258.1 GCA_028867235.1 Nitrososphaerota archaeon
TCTGATATTGTCCATGTTGCTACCCTGTCCTTTACTCCCTGATAGTCAACCCATGTCTCCTCCTTTGATAGGGTTCCAGCAGTCAGTGCAGAAAATATTGCAACCAGTATGATTATGCCGATTATAGCCTGCTTTCTTGCGACCTCAAAGTTTGTAAACTTGAAAATCATTGGCCTGTACCTGCATTCTTTTTTCTTGCGGTATGCTATCCAGATTCCAAGAAGAACTAGGTTTGTTATAACAAGGGGTATTGCAAGGATTCCTGGCTGGAGTGGGTTGACAAACTCTGGTGTAGCTACTACTCCCTGAAATGGGCTTGTAGACCTTGTCAGCAATGCCGGAAATACAACTGGTGATAGGCTAAGCAGTACGATGATTATGGTTGGAACAAAGACTGCCCATGGTAACAGGTTATTTTTTGTTGCCTGGATCTTTTTTTCAGGTTCTTGGTCCCTGTCCTTTTTGTTCAACTTTCATTTATTCTAAAATTCACATGTTTA
>JAGWGS010000259.1 GCA_028867235.1 Nitrososphaerota archaeon
TCTGTTCAACACCTTTGAATTTTTTTAGGTCCCATCGTGGAATTTTTACTACTACATAATCAAGTGCTGGTTCGAAACATGCAGAAGTAACTTGAGTTACACTATTTTTAAGTTGTGGAAGATTATATCCAAGTCCAAGTTTGGCTGCAATATATGCTAGAGGATATCCTGTTGCTTTGCTAGCTAGTGCAGAACTTCGAGAAAGCCTTGCGTTTACTTCAATAACATAAAAGTCTAATGTTTTTTTGTTTTTTGGTTTTGGATTCAGTGCAAACTGTACATTACATTCACCAACTATTCCCAGACTTCTGACAATATCAATTGATGCTTTTCTAAGTAGATGATATTCATCATTAGTGAGTGTTTGACTTGGAGCTATTACAATTGATTCTCCAGTATGGATACCCAATGGATCCATATTTTCCATATTGCATACTGCAATACAATTGTTATTACTATCTCTGACAATTTCATATTCAATTTCTTTATAATGATGGAGA
>JAGWGS010000025.1 GCA_028867235.1 Nitrososphaerota archaeon
GTGGATTTGATGCAGTGATTGCAAATCCCATAATGGGACCTGAAAATTTGTCACAACTTGTCAAAAATGCTCATGGGAATAATCATGGTGTGATAACCCTTGTACACATGAGCCATCCTGGTGCAAAGCTAGGATATGGTTTACGTGTCCAGGATCCAAACACTGGTAAGATGACAAGTGTACACGAATTATTTTTGAAGTGGTCCTATTCTATGAATGTAGATGGAATTGTAGTTGGTGCTACAATTCCTGATTTGATACGTCAATTAAGCAAAAAGGCAAAAGGGAAATTTGAGATCTACTCTCCAGGAGTTGGTACACAGGGGGGTAACCCAATTGATGCACTTGATGCCGGTTCAAATTATCTAATAGTTGGCAGAACAATTCTTAATTCAAAAGACCCTAAACTTGAGGCACAAAGATTACAAGAAATAACTCTATCATAGGTCTTTGACTTTTTTGAATACATTTTGGGCAGTCTTGTATGTTAGCTTTGCAAGTGCCTCCTCAAAGCCAAGCCACGTGTAATTATGATGTTCAAAAGATAGTGTAATCTTGTCTGTGTTTGTGGTTGCCAAGAAAAAAACAACTTCTTTGTGTATTACCTGCCCGTCTCTTTGATAGTGATACTCTACCTTGTCCTCAAACCCGTCTACAAATGTAATGTCTGTTATGCCTGTCTCTTCTCTTGCTTCTCTTAGTACTGTCTCCTTCAGTACCTCACCCTTCTCTATATTTCCCTTGACAAAATCCCAGTGACCTGAAGGATAATTCAAAAGAAGATACATTTTTCCCTGTGGTGATTGGCGGTAAATTATGGCACCTGCCGATCTTTCTTCTAACATTACAAGAGTAACTTGAGGGTGTCCAGTATTTCTCTTTTTTATTTGCCCAGTCTTCGGCCTCTTTTCTGAAACGTTCTGATTGCACGCATTAGATCTATCTTTCTAAATTCTGGCCAGTATACATCCATGAATACAAGTTCACTGTATGCACTTTGCCAGAGAAGAAAACCACTCAATCGTTTTTCACCTGACGTTCTTAATATCATGTCAGGCGATGACTGGGGAAGATGTGAAGTGTAAAGACTTGATTCTATTACATCTTTGTCTATCTGATTTACATCTAGAGAGCCGTCTTTTATCTTTGCACCTATTTTTTTTATGGCATCAACAAGTTCGTTTTGTCCTCCGTATGCGATTGCAATGTTAAGATAATGTCCATCATAATTTTTTGTGGTTTCTTCTAGCTTGCCAAGTATGTCTTTTAGAAAATCAGGTAACAGCTCTATGCTGCCTATTGCCTTGACTTTCATGCGGTTCTTGTGAATTCTTGGGTCGTTGTACAGCTTGTGCAATCTTTCATTAATCAATTCATACAGGTAACCCAATTCATCGTCTTTGCGATTGAGGTTTTCTGCAGATAAGACATACAAAGTGATTATCCTTATGTTTAGCTCTTCACACCAATCAAGTAATTTCTCTACCGCGTCTGCTCCTCTAAAATGACCATCAATCTTCATTATCAGGTTACGCTTTGCCCATCTCCTGTTTCCATCTAGAATTATGGCAATATGTTTTGGCATCTCGCCACTCTGGATATCATTCTCTAGTCTTCTAGAATAAAGGCTGTAAAAACCGCCAAAGTTGAGAACCTTGTCTTTTATTCTGATAATACCTCACCACCCTTTTTCTTTCTGTACCTATGAAAGAGTAAGGATGCTGATATCAGTATTACTGCAAGACCTATCAATAGTGGAGGAATCAACGTGTACGGGCTGTCTCCTTTTACCATGATTGTAGTGAACTGGGATACAACTGGATACAATGTTACAAGTACAATTATTCTCAGTATGTCTGTAATTGATCTCAAGCTTCCCTTGAACCAACTGCTCAAAAGCGAACCGCCAAAGATGCATCCTATTCCAATCCATAGGAAAGGAAGCATTCCTGACACAAAGAGTCCTATTGTTTGCTGATTCAAAACAAGTTTTAGTATGTTATCTGGTTTGGTAGTTATTCCAGGTACTGCAGAGCCAATCCCTGCAGTAAGTGATGCAAGTATCATTACAATTCCTGCAACAAGTGTAAATGTTCGTATGAATCCTCCAGGTGTTGGTTTGTTCCAGTTAGACCAGGCCCTGTCTATATCAAAAGCTCTGATGAGAAATGCTCCACCTAGAATGCTTACAAGAACTGCAAATATTTCTCTTGAAAGTCCAAGGACAGAACCAATTCCGCCTATTAACAAAAGCATTCCTGGAACGCCAAGAAAGAATTTGGAATATTTTGAATCAAAGGCAATTGCCTTGAGATATCTTCCAAGAACTGCATAAGAATATTCTACAGATCTGCTTGCTCGCATTACTACTCTTTTTACAGAGATTATGGGCAAAACATTTTGAATTATAGGTATGACGCTTTCATCATCTTCGCCATCTGACACAATGACTGCACCATTGGCAGAAAATTGCATTGCAATTGATTTCACCTGTGCTACAATCTTTTCGTCTCCCTGAACTCCCTTATGTTCTGTCCCGGAAACAAGCGCGACTTCTGCTTGATATCCCTTACTTGTAAGATCTTCAAAAGTTTTAACTGCTGCAAAAATTGAGTTGGAATCTGCGTCCTCTGGGTCTTCCAGTGCAAGTCGTTGTGCTGCCTCTATGCATGCATTGCGACCAACAACCGGAGTGGCAACCCCTGCCTTGATTCCTATGTCATCATCCCTGTCAACACAAATCACCAGTAGTCTGCTTGTCTTTGTCTCAGTTACGCCTCTTTGCAGGCTGGTCTCTTTTACAGACATGGTATAGACGAAAATGGCATTTCCTATTAATTAATGTAATTTCAATTAATTTTTACAACTACATGAGATGTCTTGGTTTTATAGTATTATCTCATGGGCGAGCTTGGTCTGACTTGGCTGCCAAAGTGTCTGAATCTTGTTTGAGTGAGATAATCTTTGACATCTCATCGCTTATATCAGATTGAGGTGCTCCTGACTTTATCTTGTTTGCAAGAGACATGGTCTCTACTAGATAGTCGTTATACTTTTTGAGGGATTCATAGTATGCACCATAGCTCTGCTTCCACTCTGCAGGTGGGTTGCTCTCAACCAACTCTGTTACAAGTGATGAAACCTGAGATGATGCAACTTGGGCTTGACTTGTATAGTTGTCAGGTGTCATGGTCTTATCTGATAACCCCTTCATGCCAGCATCTGTGTCTGCCACAATTAGGGATTGTTTCTCTTTAACACTGTCTAACTCGGCTTTATAGTCTGAAACAACAAATGTGGAGCCATGATTTTGTGGGAGGAACCATATCATGAAACTTGCTCCTCCTATGGCTGCCAATATTATACCTGTGATTATGATGCCTTTTCTGCTGGCCATTCAAGTGAATCTTTTTATCGCTTTTAAAAGCATAACTACAGTAAACAATTTGATTATTCTTGTACCCAATTTATTAATTTCATGGTCTTGGATCCTTTCCTCGTAAGAAATATGATAAAATTATGTATTTTTATGTAAAAACTAGATCCATGATCTGAATTAGGCCATGTAAAAATTTAACACCCTCTAGTGTATAGTGAAATAATTTTTACAGCGTCTTGCTATATACCACTTCATTCGTAAGAAATTGAAATGACTCAAGCGTACTGCGTAAAATGCAGAAAAAAAGTCGACATCGCAAATCCAAAGGAAGTTAAGCTAAAGAACGGACGACCTGCGGTTAAGGGCACATGTCCAAAATGTGGTACTAACGTCTTCCGAATAGGTAAGGCTTAGTACAATTTTCTTCTTTTTCGAGATGCCATGTATACTGTCACATCTCTTGTTCTTTGAGAAATTGTGTGTGTAACCGGTGGTATGTAATTTTGTTTACTGATGCCTATTTCATGATGTTCTTTGAATTTTGGTTGTCTAGTTTGGCATAAACGAAAATGTCTAAAACGTGTGGATTTTTGAGCCTATTTTTTGAAATTTTGTGCCTAAAATCACTGGAAAATGAACTTGTAAGATGTCTTGTGCTAATTTACTAGGCTCTCTAGGTGTGCACACGCAAGTTGGTTTCGCAATATGTGTACCTGAATTGAATCTCTAAATGAATTATCAATCTTGATAAGTTTCAGGTACAGTCTAAAGACCTGGCCATTATCTAGGCTTGCCTTGTCCGGTGCCATGCCTATTGGATCTAGGATCTTGTCTATGTACTGCCACATCTGAACAAGTGTTGGCGTATTATTTTGTAGGCTGGACATATCTTGTCATCTTCTATTGGAATATCTTCCCTGTTTGGGACATGATGTACTTCATCTAACTCTCTTCTTTTTCTGGTTCTTTGATATGATCATCTTTAGAAATGTGCTATTGTCAAGTGAAGGATCGTCTTTCTGTGCCTTTTTTATGGCCCTTGTAAACATCTGAAAGGCAGCTGTTTTCACAGTTATAGTCTTGTACTCTTTTCTAGGCATCACTTTTTATGTCCGGGACGTATGGATAAACCCTTGGTAGACCTTTTTAGGCAGCGATCTACAATTGTTTCTATTTTATGGGATTTAAGGCAGATCGATTACCTTAAATGGTGAAAGTGTACTGGATATGGTATGGCACTGAGCGAGTCACACCGCCAATTATTCGTAGATGAATGCTCACGACTTGCTGTATTAGTATGTGAGTGCCTAAGCATTCTTGAAAAGGACCCGTCTAATGTCGATATTATAGAAAGAATGGTCAATGCAGCAGATGTCATACGTGGTGGGGCAAGGTTTCTCCAGGACAAAAATATGGAACAAAGTGCTCAATTGTTAATTGAATTGTTCAAGGGAGCCCAAGATGTACGCGAAAGACAAGAGGGGTTTTACGTTGTATCTAATCTCTTTGGTAGACTGACTCCCCCCATGTCTACATTGAACTAGCACTGTTCCCTGAAATGTATTTTACGTCCCCCCGATCTTTGACACAAGTATCTAAAATGTATCAAAATAGTCCTGTTTTGACACCATGTAAATCCATATAGGTGGCAATTCTCAAAGGTGATTAGTTGACAAAAGCAGAATATGAAAAATTACTAAAAAAGATTCAGGATAAAGTGTCTCAAAATAAGACAGGTTCTACATCAAGATTTGAGCTTCCCAAAGTGGATATCATGTGGCAAGGAAACAGGACATTTTTTAGAAATTTTTCAGAATTTCCAAAGGTACTAAGAAGAGATCCTGAAAAACTCTTACAATATCTATCAAAGGAATTTGCAACTCCTGCACAATTTGCAGGAGACAAGGCAGTTTTTGTAGGAAAAAAAGAACCTCCCGAGTTTACTGCCCTTTTAGCTAGATATCTCAAAGAATATGTTGAATGCCCAACATGTAAAAGCCCTGATACTAGAGTTGAAAAAGAAAACAGGGTAACATTGCTAAAATGTGAAGCATGTGGAGCGCGTTCTCCTCTGAAAGGTCAATATGCGTAAATGGCTTTTGCAGTTAGAGTAGTCAATCATAAAGAAAATAGAATGCTTAACATCTGCGATGTAGAACTTGTTGGAAGAACTGTAAAAAAAGACGATCTTGAGATGAACATCAGCAAGAGTTACTATGCAGACCGTGTTGTCGATGAAACTGAGGCCAAGACTTTGCTTCAAAATTCTTCCATCATCAATATGGTGGGAAAACAAACAATTGATCTTTCAATAAAACTTGGAATAGGATCTGCAAAAGGTATCAAAGAAATTGAAGGAGTTCCTTTTCTTATTGTTTTCAAATTTTAGCAAATACAACGATTATATACATACAAAGAGCATTGTTGTCTGAGAATTTTGGGTAAGCGAAAAGTACTAAACGAAAGTGAGCTCAAAGAGATGCAACTTCCAGGAGAAGGAGAGCTGTTAGGTAGAGTTGTAAAACTCTTGGGAAGTGATCACATTCTTGTAAAATGTACTGATGACAAGACAAGAATGGGAAGAATTAGAGGTAAACTGAAAAGAAAAATCTGGATTCGTGATAATGATGTTGTAACTATTGCTCCTTGGGACTTTAAATCAGATGACCGTGGCGATATCACTTGGAGATATACATTGGCTCAGGTAGATATGTTAAAACAAAAAGGACTATTACCGCAAGATTTCTAACAACAATAAATTTTACAAGGTCTAATTACAAGTTGTAATGTTGCTAGGTGCAAGTTTGGATGGATGAAGATAATGTTGATGATTTTGAGGATGGGTTATCCTCTGATGTAACAGAAGAACCACTAGAGGAACTTGATAATTCTGATGCTGGGAATAATGAGATGGGCTTGCAAAACAAGATGGCAAAAAAGATGAATCTCAGATTGGCAGAAAAAGAAAGGGCACGAAAAACTGAGAAGGATATATTTGACAAAGATAAGGTGCTTGAGGCAGTCTTTGACAAGACCACGGTGATGACTCTCTCAAGGATGATTAATGATGGTACAATCTCATATGTGAACGGGGCAATAGGTGCTGGAAAAGAATCTCAGACATATTGGGCTGTTGCACCTTCCGGTCAAGACTTGGCAGTGAAAATTTATCTTGTTACAACTTCTAATTTTAAAAAGAGATTTCCATATCTTATGGGAGATCCACGATTTACAAGAATCAAAAGTGGAACAAGAAATCTTGTAGAACTCTGGGCTCAAAAAGAATTTCGTAATCTATCCAAGGTATTTCAATATGGGATTCCATGTCCTGAGCCAATAACTGTAACTAAAAACATTCTTGTGATGAAATTTGTAGGTACTAATGGAGTTCCATCTCCAACGCTTGTTGAATCAGAGGTGGATTATTCTGATTATGAAAAGACAATATCGATAATTTCTAATCTTTACAAAAAAACAGAACTTGTCCATGCAGATCTTTCAGAGTATAACATCTTCAAGACCGAAAATGGACCTGTAGTTTTTGATTTTGGTTCTGCTGTGGACATTAGACATCCAAAAACAAGGGAGTTTCTTGAAAGAGATATTAGTAATGTTACAAGATTCTTTGTTAAGAGAGGACTTACTGTGGACAATCCAATTGATGTGTTTGAGAGGGTTACAAGATGATCTTTGAAAAAACTATACTTATTCCACTTGATCGTGTAGGTGTGTTGATTGGCAAGGCAGGCAAAGTAAAAACTAAGATAGAAAAAATTTGTTCTGTATCTTTGTCCATTGATGGCCAGACTGGCGAGACAGTCATAAGGGGAGTTGGAGACGTTGAAAATATAATGCCGTTCAAGGCCGAAGAGATAGTGATGGCAATAGGTAGAGGATTTTCAGCAGAAAATGCAATGAGCCTTGTACAAGAAGAGACCTCATTACATATTGTGGATTTGAGACAATTTGCTGGAAGATCATCTGCACAGGTTGAGAGGATTAAAAGCAGAATAATAGGAGAAGGTGGCCGGGTCCGAAAGAACATTGAGGACCTAAGTGGGGCCAAGATCTCTGTCTACGGCAGAACTGTAGCAATCATAGGTGATGGTACTCAGCTAAAATCTGCTGTAAATGCGATAACCTCTATCTCAAGTGGCAGCACTCATGGCAAAGTCTACAACGATCTACAAGAATCACGCCGAAGACAAAAACTGGACAGACTTCAACTTTGGGAGGGTGGAAACATACTTGAGTAAAGAGACCTTCAGCCAGATATCTCCAAGTGAGTTCTTTTACAGAAACAGAGACCTCGCAGGTTTTAGCAATCCTACAAGATCTCTTTACACATCTGTAAGAGAATTTGTGGAAAATGCGCTTGATGCATGTGACCAAAAAAAGATACTTCCTGATATTCATCTGTCAATAAAGGCAGTTGATCCTGAAAAAGCAGATCCAAAACATTACATCCTTACAGTAAAAGACAATGGACCTGGAATAGATCCAGAACACATTCCACTTGCATTTGGAACCGTACTCTATGGTTCCAAGTTTGGATTAAAACAAGCAAGAGGAATGTTCGGTCTTGGTGCTACGATGGCAATATTGTACGGTCAAATCACTACAAACAAACCAGTCACTGTGAAGAGCTGCTCTGATAACAAAACTCTTGATGAGTTTGTAATGTTGCTTGACATTCAAAAAAATAAACCCGTCATACAAAAACATACAACAAAAGAAGCTACAAAGACAGGACTGAGCGTCAGCATTGTACTTGAAGGAGACTATTCAAAGGCAGGATCAAAAATCCGGGACTATGTGTATCAAACTTCACTTATCACACCTTATGCTTCTATAACTTTTGAAGATCCTAGTGGTGAAAAATTCCATTATGCAAGAATTGTCAAGGACATGCCGCGTCCTCCAACTGTAATCAAACCTCATCCACATGGCATTGATGTTGAAACAATTCGTAGAATGATATCTGAGACACATTATGAAATTCCTCCACTTGACAACAAGATGATAGACAAAGTCAAAAAGGAACTTGGATTGAAGAAAAACCTTTCAAACAAAGAAATCATGGAAAAGGCGCAAAAGAGATGGTCTGACCTGTCAAGGCCTGTAAGAACCATCATGGCTGCCATGTCATTCCTAAATGTTGACTTTGAGGGGCTACAAAAAATACGAATAGACGACCTTGATATTGCAAATAAAACACTCACGTACTGGGATTTTGGGCAATCTCAATCTCATGCAGTAGAACTTGACCCTGAGAGTCCATACTACAAGCAACTTGCAAATACTGTTCAGGGTGATACACTTCTTACATTTCTTACAAAGAGATTCCAAAGGGTAGGGCCTACAACTGCAGAAAAATTCTGTGAGTTTGCAAAATTCAAGCCAGAGCGAAGAATTGGAAGCATGACAAACGAAGAACTGGTAAAACTAGCAGATGCGCTACAGAAATTTGAAGAATTTCTTGCACCAGACCCAAGCTGCCTTGCACCACTTGGAGAAGAGCCGCTCTCAAAAGGAATAATGAAATTCTTCAATCCTGAATTTGCTGCAGTGTGGCAGAGAAACGCATCTGCGTATTCTGGTTTTCCATTTATTGTTGAGATGGGAATTGCATATGGTGGAGACATTCCTCCAAACGGACTTAAGGTTTACAGATTTGCAAATCGTATACCGCTGTTGTATGATGAGGGCAGTGATGTGGTACTAAAGATAGTAAATGAAACAGAGTGGGCAAGATATAAGATAAAGGGAGATCCTCCGCTTGTCATTGTATCACATATTTGTTCCACAAGAATCCCGTACAAGACTGTAGGAAAAGAAAATGTGGCAGACAGGCCGGAACTTGAAAGGGAATTAAAAAATGCATTACAATATCTTGCACGAAAGTTGGCAGTACACATGTCAAGACAGGGAGCGGCTGACATGGCAAAGAAGAGGGCAAATCTTTATTCAAAATATGTTCCGCTTATTGCCCAGTTTGCAACAGAGCTTGCTGGCAAGAAAAAAGAACCAAATTATAAACAACTGATAAGGATGGGTAGTGAGATTGAAGAACAAGTCTAGTACCAAGACCGCAGAGGCAAGAAAGAAGCGCTTGCTATCTTTGCTCGAACAACAAGGGTTGGGCATTTATGATCATCTTGACAAGGGCCAGTTCCCACAGTTTGTCATTCCAAGCAGATCTGTAAGCAACATTGTATATGATAAAAAAATACGACAATACATACTTGGAAGTGCAAGCGCCATACGCAGCTCAAGAAACATGTCTCAATTGCGTTCTTACACCCAACTTGCATGGCTTGCATTTTTTGTAAATAGGCTTGTGCGCGAGGGAAAATCATCTACATTGAGAGATATCTATTATTCATCACAGGCATTTAGCATAGACTTTGAGGACCAGCCAGAGTCTGATAATATTATAGTGGATCTGGAGGCGGTCTTGACTAGTCCTCGTGAGGAGTTTCACATCTTTCCAGAAGAGAGAAGCAGTGTGTTTGGAGACCTTACAATAGAGTATACTGTTCCAGGATATGAGGGAAAGAGGATGAATCTTTCTGATCATCCTGATGGATACTTGATAGGGCCAAGTTTGAGCAGTGCAGAGCTTGTAGATACCAGTGCAGAGCTTGTCATTGCAATAGAGAAGGGTGGTCTTTTTACAAGATTTGTTGAAGAAAAAGTTCACCAAAAATTCAAGGCAATCATTGTAGATACTGCAGGACAAGCTCCAAGGTCGACAAGAAACCTACTGCGAAGACTCAACTCTGAAATGGGATTGCCAGTTGTCATACTTGCAGACGGAGATGTATATGGCGAACACATTGCAATGGTAATCAAGTCAGGTTCTGCAAATGCTGCTCACCTTAGGGAACTTACTGTACCTGATGCTAAATGGCTTGGCGTGTGGGCAACTGATATTGAAAAATACAAACTTCCTACAATACCTATGACTGAATCTGACATTAAACGAATCTATGATTTACAAAAAGACCCAAGATATCAGGAAGGCAACTGGAAGAAACAACTGGATGTATTTTTAAAACTAAAAAGAAAGGCAGAGCTTGAAGCCTTCTCAAAATATGGATTGACAAACATCACTGACAAATATCTTCCTGCAAAACTTGAAGAATCAAAGAGTCTCTAGCTTTCTAATCTTTAGTGTCAGTACACCGTTTCTGTATTTGAAATCGTAAATTCCCATGTCTGGCGTGGATTCTATTGGTACTTCTTTTGAAAAGTGACCCGAGCCTCGTACATATAGAATTCCTTCAATCAATCTGACTGTTACTTGGTCTTCAGGACCTGGAACTTCTGCTACAAAAATTATCTCTCTTTCTCCCTTGATGAGGTCGTAAACCCAGTTCTTGGTATCTACTTCCTTTGGAGTATACTGTGGAACGCTATTTTCTATGGTCATCTTCTTTAGCACTCTGACCCAGTAAATCATGATTGCAGCAGCCACACCAATTAGGATAAAGCTGACATATCCTTGAGATGATCTAAGTGAGAGCATGTATACTACTCCAAGGAAAAGCAGAACCATTAATGGAATGATAAAATCAAGAGACTTGTCATTAGAGTATCTGCTTTTGTAACTTGCCAAAGATATTCTGTATGATTTAACTATGCTCCAAATATAAACACTCGTAGAATTTTCCAAAATAAAACATGCGCATGTTTTATAATTATGTGATAAAATTGCAATAACTCTGAATCTTTAGGTGGTT
>JAGWGS010000026.1 GCA_028867235.1 Nitrososphaerota archaeon
GAAAGAAAATCAATGATAGACAAGATGGGATTTACGAAATACATTCAGAGTGGAGTAATTGAACGCAAGATGCGAAAAGATGTAAGTACCATAGTCATACTAAATGAAAAAGAGGCAGGAATCATGTTTCCATTAAATGGAGAGGCAGATGTAAGCAAGGCATTTTTTTCAAAAGATCCGCAATTTCATGAATGGTGTCTTGACTATTTCAATTACAATTGGGATACATCAGATTCTTTTAGAGAAACTAGATTAAAAGAATAAGTCAGAGAGTTGAGACTACGCTGCCTTCTCCAGATTTAGTGGTATGTATGACAACATGGTGAGTTTGTCTGAGTTTTTCTAGCCATGCCTTTCTTTTTGTTTTTTCAATTTTGGAGATATCATATGTACACATGATAGAGCCCCCAAAGTCTTCAAAACATGAATGCGTCCTGTCCTCAAGATCTAATTGAACTGATATGCCATCAATTGTAGATATGTTTGGTACAATTCTTCCAGTGATTCTATATGGAGGAACCAGATTTGCAAGTATCATTTCTACATCTTTTTTACTCTTGTCTGAAATCTGTTCAGTAGTTCCACATGTATCATGAAGTTGTATTACCTTGAATTTTCCATTATTGAAATATTGTATTGGTATTCCATAGTTTAAAAATTTTAAAACTACAGAGCCAGAATCTTCGTGAGTAACATATATGCAGTTTTCTTTGTTTTGTAATCCATTTTTCAAGAATCGAAATTCAACCATCTGCGAATATTCTATGTCGTCATAAACCAATAGTATGTGCTGTTTTTTTTCAATAGAATCTACATATCTAAGCGGTACTGATAGTGTATCACACACGCTCATGGTAGGCTAATCGTATTCATAATATATTAACATGAGTCTAAAGATTTGTCAAATATTTGCATACATAGCTAACAGGATTGATGACGATATATTGTAAATGAGATAACAGAACAACAAGATGCACTAGACATAAGATCACAAACATAATTGTCAGTTTACCAATATCTTGTGTATGCCAACACTATTGCATCATGGCATTATTTTGTAATTTTACCGCTTCCCACAATACGTATCGAAGCAGATTCAGGTTTTAATATGACACAGATGTCACCTTTCTCATATACGACTGGTTTTCCTAGAGATAGTTTCATCGGAGTCAGTGACACTATCTTGACTGGCCGTATCTGTAGTCCAATGCTTACAAGAAACATTTGATTTTCAGATATTTTATCTTTAAAGAATTTACTTTGAACATAATCTATCTCAATTTCTTGCGAGGTTTGGACAACATTTGGCATGCAAAGAACATCACCGCGTTGAACGTCGTCAGGCGTAATCCCCTTTACAGCAAGGCCTACTCTTGCAGGTGAGGATGCATTTTCAACCGAGTCATCGTGCATCTGGATGGACTTGACAACAACGTCAGATCCTTTTGGGAAAATTTTTAGATTTTCATACACTTTTATTGTTCCTTGAGACAATTTGCCAAGAATTACTGTACCAACACCTTTTACATCAAAACAGTGATCAACTACAATTTGTGCCGGGCCATCTTTGGAGATTGGTTCAAGCAAATCAATTTCTTTTTTTAGGTTTTCTGGTTCAACTAGGGCATATTTTTCTACCACAGTACCTTTTATCATGGAAAGTAGGGTATTTCTGTCAACATCAAAGGAATGGGATAGAATTCCTTTCTCTTTGCCCAGTACATCAAGTGCAATTATTTGTTCGCCTGTAAATTTATCAAGCTTGGCCACATGTAATATCACGTATTCTCCCATATTGATTGCTTGAAGCAAAGACTGGATTTTGTCAGGAAATGAGGTAGGTAGTGTCCAAGTACGTAGAACTCCGGATTCCTTTTTATCATAAATTGTAATATCCGTAGTTGTTCCTTTTTTTCCAAAATCCTTTGCAATGGATTCATCAGCAAGAAGTGTAAAATTGACGGATTTCATTTTATTTTAGAGATTAAAAGACTAGTAAAATAGGTTTTGGAGTTTAGCAGCGGCCGGTAGGTATACCAGATGGATTTACACAGTTTGTATTGTTCAAGGTGGCTGTTCTACCCATCATCATGCCAGATGATGAATGCATCATCATTCCTAGTTGTGTAAGTGCGTCACCAAGTGTAGATTTGCTCACAGGAAGACCGTGTGCATCATTTATGATTACCATTACGCTTTGTCTATAGTTCTTTATCAGGTCAGCGTATTGAGCTCGTTCATTTTGATATTTTAGTTTGATAGTACTAAGATTTGTTGTACAATAGCCATTTCTAACGCCAGATATTTGATCAGGGTTTGCAGATTGTAGTTTGTCTCTGCAATCGGCAATGGCTTGTTTAGTTTCAATTCCTTGTTGATTAAAGTCAGTCACTGCTTGATGTATAAAATCAGATATCTTCTGAGCTGCTTTTGTGTCATTGGCATTAGGCACAGATGCAGTATTTGATGTCATTGTGTGATTCATTCCATAATTCATCAAAGGCATATTGGTCTTACTTGATGCACTAGAATTTGTCATCGGCATGCCAGTCTGATTCATTCCAGTGGAATTCATCATGTGCATGGTTTGGTTTGTCAGTGGTTGACCATTAATAGTTTGAACGCTAGCTGATGAGGCAGTAAAGTTAGCTGCATATGATGAGCCAATTGGTACAACCATGGCGCTTGCCAACACTGTTGCCACAACAAGTAGTATGCTAAATTTCAACATCAATGTTTTTTTTCATAAGTATTTAAGCTAAAAGAGAAAATTCTGGTAATATGTGCAGTGAATATTTTTACACCAAATGCAAAGTAATCAGACTTTTTGACGTAATCTAGGCATTAGGCTACTTCCTGGATGCAATAAGCAAATCAACTTTGTAGTGTAGGGTCAGACGAGTATTTACTTTGAGAATCCAATTAAAAAATCGTGGTTTGGTAGAATTAAGGATTAATCGAAACCCATATTGTCGCATTTTTTTTCGTATTGATGTTTCATCAAGTCGTGTTTTTACAGAATTTTTCCCTCGTTCATAATCATACGGATCAGATAAGATGACAAACTTTTTTGCCTGACGATTAATTACTTGCAAGAGATGTGATGGCTCGATAAGCTCCAGGACATTTAATGCTACAACAATGTCAAATCTTGTTTTCCCGAAAGGCTGAGACAGTGAATCAGCTAGGAAAAAATCTGCATTTTGCAGTTTGTGTTTTTTTGCCTCGACTAGAGCAAAAAACGACTTGTCAATTCCAAATACAGTGTTAGATTTTTTTGCCAATGCCATAGTTGTTGTACCTATGGAACAGCCATGTTCTATCACAAGATTGCATTTGGGCAGTCTAGTAATGACATTCTGCAATGCTAGATGAAATTGTGATTTTTTACTTTGTTTGTATGTTATAGACCAGTTTTTTTCCAGGTCAGTAGTATCATTTCCCACATGAGATATTTTTTGTAATGCTTGTTTAATGACAGATTTTATTTTCAAGTTTTTTGTATGCAGTAAAAGATATCCACCCAATTTTGTCCTTATTGAAAAATACAGAGAAAGATCATCAACTAGAAAAGGAATTGAAGATATTATTGGGTACATGTTGCCACACCTGGTGCAAGTGAGCATCCCCTCTAGGATTTCGTCATCGTGCTCAAATGCTTCTAATTTTAAATCATTATTGCACTTGATACACCTCAGATACTGTAAGCTAGATTGATGCACAAAAAATCAACATGAAATAACAGTACTAATCTATTCCGGAATCTTGCTTTCTTGGAATGGTCCAGAGTTATACCAGCAGTACCTAAAGTAATCAAGACACCACTCGTGGAATAAAGTGTCTTTGCTGTAAAACATCTCTCTCATATCGGCATCCCCATCAAGTGTAGGAAACAGTACGCATGCCTCTTTTTCATTTAGCACCACAACAACTTTGACATTTTCTTTCATCTTTCTCTCAACTAGTCCCTTGTCAAGCAAATCTTTCATTCCCAGTTTGCCAAGAAGTTCTTTTCTGCCCTTGGGGACAATTACAGTATCAGAAAAAATATAGTTAAAGACAATACCATGTTTTACCCTGTCAAGTAGTGGTTCAATGAGGTCCAACGGAACTTCGGTGAAAAGCTCGTAAATATACTCGTCAGCATTCTTGTATACAAGCTTCCATTGCTCCAATACCTTGACAAATCCTTTGATTTGTTGTCCTCCTGCCAATGCTCCAATTCTTTGTATGAATTTCATAGGAATGTCACCAAAGTCATGATTCTCAAAATATTTTCTGTTCTTTGAAAGAAACAGCAATGATGGAACCTGGGTACACATTGTTTTGCCATATGTAGTCAAATCATAATACCCATCCTTGTCCTTCATTATCAGGCCAGCATTAGAGAGTCGCTCAAAGTTTCTATGTACTTCCTGAACTGTAGCATGAAGTTCTTTTGCCATGTTTGAGATTTTTGATTTTTGTTCCAACAGTTTGAAAATTATCTTTAGTCTTTGTTCGCTTGCAAGTTCTAGAAAATCATTTGCCGCATTCTCATATATGTTACCCACAGGAAATAAGATTCAAAGTATTTATGTAAATCTTACTAGTCATTTCAATCAAGATATGATTATTGTAGACTGTAAAGACATAGATGCCCTCAAGTCGCCTCTTGCCATTTACACATCAGATCAAGTTGGAGCCATGCCTGCTCTAAAATTGCACGAGTTTGTACTAGCACCAATAAATGATGAAGATATTGACCCATCAAGTGTGATTCAGGCAATCAAGAGTTTTCTTGCATCACTGTCAATTGAGAAACATTTTGCGGTAATTCAAAAGAAAAATACAATTGCAATAATACCAATAGATGATTACAAATTAGAAGGCACCCCAAGCGGCCCGACGGATCAATTTTTCTCATGTGTTCATTGTGGACATGTTACTCAATTTGAGGCAGTGCACAACAATCACATGAAGATACATTATCTGTAATACAAAATCAAGCAGTTAACTATTGGGAGGCGACTTCGTAAAAGGTTGGTTTTGGTGGACCCTCAAGATAGGAATGACCCTTTGATTGAATCCTAAAGTGTTCCTGAGTCTTGTGCATGTCTTCAAATTGCTTTTGTGTTTCAAACTCTACCAAAATGATGTGTTTTCCAGTACGTGCCTCAAGTAGTCTCCTTCTTACAAATCCATCAAACTTGGACAATTCCTGATTTGATTCAGTTATCCAAGTCTTGAATTGGTCTTCTGAACCCTTTTTGATTTGGATCTCTGCTGCAACCACAAACATGTGCTTTTCAAGTAAAGGTTTGCATAATAATATTTCTAAGATTTTCATGAACAGAGAGTTTAGCGGTTTTCCTGTTCAGGATACCAGTAGCCAGTAATACTAAATAACGGAGACAAACCGACCAAAATCATGAATGAGAAACTCCTAGCAGTAGGAGCAATTGCTGCTGCCGTAGTTGTAATGGCAACAATAGTTTTCCCATTCTGGAATTTAATCCCAAGCATGGTTACTGAAAAAGTCCATGTTGTCTACGTGGAAGCAGGCAAGTGCACTGCAGAGACAAATGATGGGTATATCATACGCGACATACCGTGCAATGCAAAGATTGGTGACAATATCACAGCCACATATGATGCCAAAGTAAAAGACAGAGAGCACAAGATATAGTCATTTACAAAAGTTTTAGATCCCTTGTTACCTTGTCAATCATATCTTCAGGTGCAGGACCAATAGAGATGCAAGTTATAGTACCAGGCTCAATTTGAGTATGGCCTGCATCGGTAACCTCAGACCAGGGAAGATTGTGATATATTGCATCTTTTTTCACCTTGTCCAGTTCTGAGAGACTGGATACTTTTAGTACAACTTTTTCTTGTCCGTATCTTTCCCATTGATCAAACCATTCCCTATTTGATTTTCTGACATGTTCTGCACCCAATACACATGCATGCCCTACCTGGGCAGCAATCTTTCCCGTTCCCATTCCTAGATCCTTTCTGACAACGATAACCTGCTTTATTGCGCCCATCTGATTTTCGTTAACTACGGGGCATGTTAAACTTTTGAGAGTGCAGGCAAGCAGACTAAAAATGAAATTATAAAATATCCATAAATAACGGTCATAATTTACTATATGCATGCCAGGTATGAAATGCGTATCATGCGGTATTGGATTCTTTTCTGCCACAGGTTCTGACAAATGTTCCAAGTGTGCAGGTAAGGACCAACATATGGAAGAAAGCCATCACTCTTGTGGTTGCGGACATAGCCACTAGAATCTATTTTTTCTAACTAACATACAATGAGACAAATTAGAAATACGATCACGCCAATTGTCAAATATGTACTAAAAAACTTCAATAGGCAGGTTTTCGAATATATTCATATTACAAAATGCCTAGTGTCATTCTCAACGATATTGAAAAAATAGTTTCAGAGGTCTCAAAATTTGGAGAATTAGATTCCCGACTAAATGAGCTATACCAAAGCATGGGCCAGACCCAGTACAAGAACCAGACCAATTTGGAGACTATTGTCATATTTGATCTGGTTGAATCAACCTCACTAAAGTTAAAGATTGGACATATGGAAGCCATGCAAAAGATATTGATGCATGACAAGATTTGCAAGGCAATCATAAAGAGATTGAATGGGGAGGTTCTAAAAGAGACTGGAGATGGAGTAGTAGCAGTATTCAAGGACCCGCTAAGTGCATGTCTTGCTGCAATCAATGTGATAGAGATTTCAAGCAGAAAAAGCATACCTACAAAAGCTGCACTAGTCTTGGGCATTATTGAAAAAATAAAACTGAGCAATAGAGTAGACATATTTGGAATGTCAATCGATATTTGCACACGCATTGAAAAATATGCCACAGAAAATCAGATTCTGATAAACAGTAGTCTACATGACACTGCAATGACATTTTTGAAAAATTATGATGATGTGCTAATCAGTAAACCAATTTCCGTTACATTAAAAGGATATGGGAAAACCAAGATTTACGAAATTGCAGTAAAACATACTGGACTTAAAAATCACGTCAAACGTCAATTACACATAGAAGATGAACAACTATCAACAGATGAAAAAATCGAGATGATACAAAATGCAAGATCTGAGATAATAGAAATAGGAGAGGCATTTCAAGACATTGCATACAACATAGAAGGGAAAACATTTTCTGAGTTTATAAAAGACATATTGAAAAACGGGATTAACATCAAGTTCATAATAACAGATCCTGATGGTGATTCAAGAAATTCCACATCAGGTTATGAACCAATTATAATTTCTCAAGATCACTTTGTCATACTTAAAAAACTACATGATGAGGTACAAAATGAAAATTTTCCAGGAATATTTGAGATTTATGTATATGACAAACCAGTACCGTTTTCTGCGTTTAGCATAGATTCAAATCAAAATGACGGATTTATCATAATTGCCAACCATCTGCCAGGCATAGCAAGATCAAAGATACCGCATGTACAAATTGCAAAAACGTCTCATCCCATGATGTTTAATTCTCACATGTCTGCAATTAAATTCATAATAACAAACAGCAAGCTCCAATAGAGTTCTTCTTAGTCCAACCAAAAACCGTAAACAACTAGATTAGTAACTAACTAGCAAAGAATCAGTTCCACATGTGATAATCTATCAAATGTTCTTCAATTTTTGATTTTTCAACGTGTGCGTGACAAGTTCCACAAATAATTACTTGTGACAGAGGTGCGTATTTCATGTCATACTAATAGTTGATTCATTTATAGAGTTTTCTTATGTTTGTATAGTGCGTAGGTCATAATCATGAATGCCAATACCCAGATCATGTTAACTGGATGTGAGTCATTATATTGGTCAGGAAATAATGTCAGATAATCATAGTACCAATAGTCAGCAAAAGAGTATATCAGAAAACCAATTACAAGCAACAACCAGACTTTGCCCAATATACTTGAACGAAATACCATAGCTCCCAAAATTGCAAGTGCTAGTAAGCCTGCATCAACTATAACATAATACAGACCAAGAAAATATGCAAAATCCAGCGGGGGTTTTTGTGAAAGGGAGGTATAGAGAAAAGTTCCAGTAGTAACGCCAATTATCATAGCCATCCAAACTACATGACGCCTGTTGAGAGTTTTTTTAAAGTGTGTAATGTTGACGGCCAAGTGATAGTAGAGAAATGGATACATTCCCACCCAGAATGCATCAGCAATACTTGGAAATGGTGCGGCTGCAGGTGGAGGAGCAACAAAGTCTGAAAGATATTCATATAGAACATTTGCTATAAAATAAAACAGCAAGCCTATCCCTAATGCAAGATATGTCTTGCCAAGTATTGCAGAAGACCAATATCGTCTTGCAACAGAAACACTCATGATTCCGCCTGCAAGAGGAGCAAGAATGATTACAACATCTGCAAGTGTGAAATTGTTATTGACATAATCTGCATACTTGTAATCATAAATCAGCATGCCTACAAAGATTCCAAAGATTA
Source organism: Nitrososphaerota archaeon (assembly GCA_028867235.1). Lineage (GTDB taxonomy): Archaea > Thermoproteota > Nitrososphaeria > Nitrososphaerales > Nitrosopumilaceae > Nitrosotalea. The sequence goes on from JAGWGS010000026.1 coordinate 8,508, forward strand.
GGGCAATTACACGATAATCAATCCTGGTTATCTTGATTGGAAGACTCTCAGACATTATCAATAGTTGAGAAAAAGTATGTTATAGAGGTGACGTTTTAAGAGAAAAAAACTATGGAATTTTTCATAATAATATGTTCTTTATTGCAAAATTTTAACATATGTAGACGTTTATTGTAAAACTCATGATATTTCCACATACTTGATAGAACCCCATAAATAGAATAAATGAATATCATATTGGTGCCATTACAGTCCATAGCCTATGCGGTAATGAATTTTTTTGGTTTTAATTCCAATACAGATGAAATAGGCGTATGGGTTAATTTGTCGACATCAGTATTTTTTGCAGCAACTATTGGGGTTTTAGTTTATGCAACAATCTTACAGAGAAAGGCAATAGAGGTTGACGAATATGGAGATTTAAGAGAACAGCATCACGATTTGATAACATTTCAAATTGAGAACAAGGAAACATTAGAGATCTTCAACAAAGTCATTATTCCACAGAAATACAGAGACATTGATGATGAAAAAATAATTTTGGATAAAGATGAAAATTTAATTTTTCAATATTACGTAGCAGAGTTTGACCTATATGAAAGAGTCTGGTTTCTAAAAGAAGAAAAGTCAAAACTTTCAGAATATGAGTGGGTGTGTTGGATAATATTCATGGAACGAATGTCACATCATTGGATTTTCAGATATACATTCAATCAAACTAGAACTATTTTCGATGATGGATTCATGGATTACATAAGAGAGAAAATCATAAACAGGCAAGATAGAGGTGAAAATGCACGAGAGAAAATCATTAAAGATGCACAAGATGAATATCAGAGAAAATATGGAAAAGAATTAGTTTTTGCCAATAAGGCGCCATATCAGAAATAATCCCACGGAGTAGATATAAGTGAATCAAACCACTCCTTACCATCAACTTTTTGTGTTTTTTCTTGAGGCGTCACACAATGTGGAATTAGTCGGGTTTTTCCATCAATGACTTGTTTTTGAACTATCAAGCTTTTTCCCGTGGGACATATTACTTGTTCAGGAAATACCAGCCATTCTTTTTCATCAGGAAGTTGCTGTTCACTTGGTTCACGAAGTTTTTTATCAAATGCGTATATCCTGTTTGCTTCACGAAGCCCAGTCATGTATGCACCATGAACAGTTGCAGGATAGAATTTAGTCGTAGCTTCACCTGCAAAGAAGACACGATATGTTGTCCCAGGTTCATTTTTCACAGGAGATGCTATTGTGTCATAATCATCAGGAGTCCCGTTAACGCCCACATAAGAATATGCACCATGCGAAAATGGATCATTGTACCATGTTGTTACAATTGAATCCAACGGGTCCAAAGTTTTATCTTTGTATATAGTCCTCAACACTTTCATTGCCTCTTCTACAATCTTGTCCTTAGGTTGCGGCTCAATCTCCTGGGCATAATCAGCTGCATTTAATCCAAGAAGAATTGGTTGTCCATTTACTTTGTACATGTTAACAAAAGTATTCCAAACACCCTTTTTCTCAGATACATAATTTATCCAAGCCTTGTCCTGATCGTCTTCCCAGAAAACTTTTGGAAATTTCAGATATGTTTTGTGAAAGATTCCCATACCAATGTGGTTTATAGCAGTAATTTTCTCATTTGGTAAATTAGGCACAAATAATTCACTGTGGTTTTTCTGCAAGACACCTAGAGGAAATGTACACACCACATACTTGCCATGGAAAATATCTTGGTTTTCTAAAATTATCTTAACGCCATTGTCGTCATATTTTACAGTTTTAACTATACAATTGATATGTATTTTTTCTTTACCTAGTTCGTCTACTAGACCATCAACTATTTTTCCATAACCATCACGGAAAACATCCTGTCCTCCTGGCAAAATATACCCAATGTGATCCCAATATTTTGCAGATAGTTTCTCAACAGAACCTGCCCAATCATTTTCTAACTCACTTATAGCATATTCAAAATCACGTTCATTATCAGGAGATAATTTATTTTTCAGCATATACTGTTGTACTACAGAACCAAGAGTTTTACGAACTCCAACTTGGTGTTGTTCTTTTTGCATGAATTTTAGAAAATCATCCCACTCGTATTTCATCTTACTCTGAAACACATGATCTAGTTTTGTGCCATCATAGTCATATACAGAATAAGATTCTCCTTCATCTACTCTTTCCAACTTGGCATCGAATTTTTCTGCCAATTTGTAAATAGGATTTTCTCGTATTCCACTTATCCAGGATGCGCCTTTGTCAAGC
>JAGWGS010000027.1 GCA_028867235.1 Nitrososphaerota archaeon
TGGCCAGACTTGTTTGATTATCCATCCTAGTTACAAGAAAAAATATAATGTATACATCATTCACCTAGGAAAAATGATCTAATCCTTTTGGAATTGGTGTAGTATGTTTCCGCAATACATGCACCTCAAGTCCTTCTCTAGAATAGAATTCAAGATTACATTCTTTACAAGTATATGGCATTTTTTAATTTAAAAACAGTTTTTGATTTAACAGATTTGATTGAAATATCATCAATCCCTAGTAAGCTGCCAAACAAGAGGAGAGATAAAAAGAAAGTCTTGGAATTACCTTGCATCCAGAAATGATCGCGTCATCCATGCCATCTTTTCGTGCTGCTCCATAAGGCCAGTCAAAAAGTCTGCAGTGCCAGCATCATTATACCCAGTACAAGCATCAACATCTGCACGAAGAGTACGAATAACATACTCGTGATCATGTAGCAGGTTTGTCAACATGGTTTTTGCGTCAGGATATCTCCCAGGCTCTTCTTTGATTTTGCCATGTTTGATAAACTCTCCAAGAGTGGCAACACTTTTTGAGCCAAGCTCCCTGATTCTTTCTGCAACATCATCTATTATAACATCAAGTTCTTCATATTGCGATTCAAAGAACTTGTGCAGATCGTTGAATTGAATCCCAGTTACATTCCAGTGATAGTTCCTGGTTTTTGTATACAAGAGGTATTCATCAGATACCAGGCGAACCAGAATGTCCACTGTCTTTTTCCTATTTTGTGCAGAGATTCCAATATTTGGTTCCATGCTAGGTCAAATCGTAATCAAATAATAAAAACATGATCCTAGTTTTCCAAAAATAAAATACAATCATACAAACTTGTACCTAGTGCCAGATTGCAAATTAAGTAACATAGTTCATCTAGTCTTTTATACATCAGAAACAAAATATTATTGGAACCGTGGATGTGTCTTCCCGTGTACGATCACACACCATCAATGACACAAGTCCCTAATGTCCACGGTTTCATTTTTTGCCATTATTTGAAAAAAATGATCGATGCAACGATGAAAAACCAGATCAAAAATTAAGATTAAAGAATTTACGAGAAACTATTTCCTTCTCTTTTGGCCGGGTTTGTTTTGGCCTGGAACTCGTTTTAGGATGAATCTTTTTCTAAAATTATCCTTGTTTCGGGTTATTGATATATCTCCGTGTCGTTCTCTTGCTTGAACTTTAGGAGTCTGTCCTCTTACTTTCCCTGCCTTAGTAAGCGATCCGTGAGTTGGCATGAGAAAACTCTACCTGTATTCAATTTATGTATTGTGTTTGGCGTAAAAATTTACCAGTACTTGGTCTTGATTGTTTCAATTACTCGCTCGTGTTCTTGTCCCTTCTTTCTTGCATATTTTTCCATTGCAGTAAGTGGTACACCACCTAGTGTTCTTGCGAGTCCTGTGAATGCCTTTTTCTTTAGAGTGTTGTTGCTTCCTGTCTTGTCCATGAACTTTTGTATACCATACTTGAAGTTGTGCTGCCAAGTCTTGTACATTACACCAAGTTGTGGTGCAGTCAGTTCATTTCCAATATCAAAGAACTCTGATTTTTCAAGCAATCCAATTGGAACAAATGTAAGCGGAGTTACTGTAAACTGGGATTCTGGTTGTTCTCTCTCAAGTTCATTGATGAGTCTAATTGTCTCCCATGCATCTTCTTCAGTCTCTGCATTATCCAATCCCATGATGAGTGTAAATGCAGGAATCCAATGATTCTCATTTAGTGTCTTTACTCCCTCTTTTACAACCCAGTGCCATTCCTCTGGCTTGTATGGTGAGAGTTTCCTGTCTGCATATTTTCCAATCAATCTTAGGCTTCCTGTCTCAAATCCACATTGAACTCCAGTCTTGTTGTTTGGACCAGACTTGATTATCTTGGAGAGATTTGGAAGTAACTTTTCATCAGCTATTGCACCTGCAAGTGTACCGTGTGTTGGGTTTGTATGCTCTATTCCACAAGACATGACTGCCTTGAAGAGTTCTTCTAATGCTTCTCTGTTTGGAGCCATGTTCTTTGTCTTTCTTGGATCAAGTCCATAGACAAAAATGTCATCGCTGTGAAGCCATGCATTTCTCTGTCCTCCCTTCTTTATGTTGACCTCAATCTCTTGTTTTACTTTTTCAGGTGAATAGTATCTTAGCGGTCTTAATGTAACATCACAGAATTTACAACCTCTTCCACATCCTCTCATAACCTCAACCATTCCATGTATACTTGGTTCTACAATGTTTGGTATGCTTTCAACATCAGGTTCATCCCAATAGTGGATAAATCTTCCATGGAACTTGTTGTCATCTTTTCCAAATTCTTTTACTTCAACTTTGAAATCACTCTTGACAAATGGATTCATGTTCTCAAATTCTCCAGCAATTAGTTTGTTGAAGAATTCTCCAGCATGTCCATCAATCTCTGGTGCAATACCACCAAGTTCTCCTTCCAGTACAGCATAGAGACCATATTCCTGAATTTTCTTTGGATCATAGTTGTATTGCCATGTTCCAGAGGCTCCTGCAATTACTTTGGCATGACTGTTATTCTTTTTCTTTGCTGCATTTATCTTCATGTGAAGGTCGCGATTGTAAAATTCATCATATGATGTTTGTTTTCTACCATAAGTAAATGTCATAGTTACAGGACCCATTCCAAGCGGATCCATTTCATAAGTTCCAACTACCTCAGTCTCTGGACCAATGAATCTATCAACATAATCAGGATGTGCAACAACAACTTCTTCTCTCTTGTATCCGTCACGGAGAAGTGCTGCCTCTACTTTTCTTAATCCATAGGGAGCATGAGTTGCAATTCCATTTCTATGGGTGATTGGATTACAGATAAAGTCAAAGAGAATTTTTGGAGTTACCTGATCTTTTAGAATTTTATACCAGAAACTGTCCTTTGGTCTGTGTGGGTCTATTGCAGGTGCGCAACCAAAGAATGTGGCAAGAGATATCCCACGATATGTAGACATTAATGTTCTATCTGCAGTTAAGACAATCTTTGCCAATTTTCAATTTTGATGGTTTTTTATAGCATTTTAAGTTTTCCGGAATTATCAAAATCTAGTAATTCTCAAGCATGCCTGATTTTGTTCTATGTGTGTGCCCAAATTCCTTGTTGGAAAGAAGTGTCTTGCCATCAAATACAGTTCCATCTTTACATGCCATTACATCACCAAAACAACAACTTCCACATATTCCAATCCCACACTTCATCATCCTCTCAATGCTTGCCTCCACGTAGATGTTGTTTGCTGATGCAATTTGTACAACCTTGTACATCATTTTTTCAGGACCACATGTATAGACTCCATCAAATTTGTTTGTCTTGACCAGCTCATCCATCACGTCTGTTACTAGTCCCTTTTTACCATAGCTTCCATCCTCAGTTACAACAATTACTTGATGCTTTGTTCCCTCTAGCAATTTTTCTGCAGCAGATTCAAAAAAGACTTCGGATTTTGTCTTGGAGCCCATGATTATTGTTACATCGTCTGCCTTTTTTAGAAACGTTACAAGCCTAATCAAAGGAACAAGCCCTGTTCCACCTCCAACTAAAAGTAACTTGCCCTGTTTTATTGTAAAAGAGTTTCCATAAGGACCGCGAATTCCTATCTGATCTCCTACCTTTTTTGAAAATAATTCTGTTGTTGCAGCACCATGTTTTCTCACTGTAAATGCCGCTTTTCCTTGATCTTGTGATATCATTACACTCATCGGAATTTCATTCACCCCAGGTACCCATACCATTGCAAACTGCCCTGGAAGAACATCTGACATGACATCATCAGTAAAGTAAATGGTACGAACAGTAGGGGTTTCATCAACCACCCTTTCTATTGTTACAATCTTTGGTGTATCAAAACTTTTTTGCAATCCCAACCATCTCACTTATTTTTTTATAGTTCTTTTTCTCCATGTATTTTGAAATTCCGTCATTTATCTCAGAGAACACTCCAGTCCACTTTTCTCCAACTGCACTGCCAATCTGTACTGCACTAGAACCTGCAAGCAAAAATTCTACAGCATCCTCCCAGCTTGATACTCCCCCACATCCAATTATTGGAATGTCAAACTTGGATGATATCTCATAGACACATCTTACCGCAACCGGCTTGATTGGGGAGCCTGACATACCCCCTATCTTGTGACTCAAAATCGGCCTGCCAGTCTGGATGTCTATTGCCATTGCACGTAGTGTGTTTATTGCAGTAATACCATCAATCCCGCTATCACATGCAGTTCGCACGGTCTCTAGATAATCAGACGAACCAAGACCAACTTTTGCAAGTACTGGAACCTTGGATTCTTTTTTTACAGATTTGATTATAGTGTGAACAAGTTCCGGGTCGTCACCTACTTCAAGCCCAACCTTTTCAACGTGAGGACATGACAGATTCAACTCGTATCCAAGAATCTTGACATTCTCAAATTGTTTTATCATAAATGTAAAATCTTCAGGTACAGAGCCAACAAGGCTGACAATGATTGGAACAGTTTGATTTGGAGACAACATCTTTGCAAAGTATGGAGCTCCAGGATTTGACAGTCCTACTGCATTAAGATATCCGTGTTTTAGTCCAATGATGGTAGGATTTGGATATCCTTCCCAGGGTTCCTTGCTTAATGATTTTGTAACAAGTGCGCCTGCCCCTTCCTTATATAGACGCCCAAAGACGTCAAGTGATATACCAAGTATGCCAGATGCAAGCATTGTGGGTCTCTCAAGTGAAATTGGGCCCACATGGGTTGAGATGTCAGGACTCACTTCTAGTAATAAAAAATGGTTCTCTTATAACGTTTGATGTAGTTTTAGATCGATACTGTTACATTTTTTAGTAAGCCATGAAAATGCACTCTATGCATTCTGTCATTTTAACAGAGCTTGGTATTGCAGTTTTTGATGATAACAAATGTGTCAAGTCATTTCCATTTTCAAATCCAGCTACACAATATGTAGAGCTAAAAAAAGAACAAGCACATCTAAATGAATTAGAACAATTTCTTACAAGCCTTGGAAGTGCAGTGATTGTAAATGATTCCTCCTTGTTAAAACAATTGAGAAAAAAATCTATCGAGGCAGATCTTATGGAAGAAAAAAAGATAGAGACAATCCAATCCTCAAAGTTACGTGTTCTAGTAGATTCAGGTTTTGCAACAAATGAAGGCGATGCAAGAGGCAAGTTGCGAGACTTTGCTCTAAACTTGTCATCATCACGAGTTACCGAGATATCAGAAAGTCCAGACCTTCACATCATCCAAGCCATCAACACACTAGATGAGACTGACAAGATAATCAATCTGTTATCCTCAAGGGTACGAGAATGGTATGGGTTACACTTTCCAGAGCTTGATAACCTGATAGATACAATCAGTGGATACTCTAAGATTGTGGTTGAGGGAAGAAGAGACAACTTTACTCAGAATACATACACCAATGCAGGATTCCCAGAGGAAAAGGCAGAGATGTTATCTCTTTTGCAGAAAAAAAGCAGGGGTGGGCAAATATCAGATGAGAATCTAGCAATAGTACAAGGCATTGCAAAACAAATTCTTGATCTTTTTGAGCTAAGACAATCATTAGAAAAACACATTGAGGCCCAGATGGAAAAAGTGGCACCAAATACTACGGTCATACTTGGCTCTGCAGTAGGCGCCCGAGTTCTTGCCAAGGCAGGAAGTTTGAAGAGACTTGCAACAATGCCTGCAAGTACAATCCAGGTTCTAGGCGCAGAAAAGGCATTGTTTAGAGCACTCAAGACAGGAGCACAGCCTCCAAAACATGGTTTATTGTTTCAACATCAACTAGTTCATTCCGCCCCACGATGGCAAAGAGGAAAGATTGCGCGTGCAATAGCTGCCAAGGCTGCAATTGGTGCAAGGGTAGACGTTTACGGAGGAGGAAGAAACGAAACCTTGCTTGAGAAACTCAATATCCGTGTTGGCGAGATTGGAGAAAAATACAAAGACCAGCCAGAAAGACCAGCCGTCCAGCCACGCAGAAATGATGAACGACAAGATAGAAGATTTGACAGAAGAGACAGGAGATTTGGCGGAGGCAGAGGCGGCGGAGACAAGAGAAACGACTGGCAAAAGAGTAAGAGAAAGAAGTTTGGAAAACGAAGAAGATAATATTTTTTGGGTAAAAATTGAAGGCGAGAAAAAACTTGCAACATTAAATCTTGTACCCGGAAATCAAGTTTATAGAGAAAAACTAGTCAAGATAAATGACGAAGAATTTAGAGCATGGGATCCATATCGCAGCAAACTAGGAGCTGCAATAATGAATGGTCTTGAGATACTTCCAATTGTGCGAAAATCCACGGTACTGTATCTTGGAGTATCAACAGGTACAACTGCAAGCCATGTATCAGACATTGTAGGTCCAAGCGGGATTGTCTTTGCAGTAGAGCACTCTAGCCGTGTTGCGAGAGATTTTTTGGACAGAGTTGCATCATACAGATCAAACATCATACCAATATTGCAAGATGCACGAAAACCCAAAGAGTATTTTTCAGTGTACGGTCCAGTAGACATAGTCTATGTAGATATTGCGCAACCAGACCAGACAGAGATTGCAATACTAAACTGCAAAACATATCTGAAAAAGGAAGGATACATGATGTTAGTAGTCAAGACACGAAGTATCGATGTAACAAAGGACCCAGCCCAGGTCATGCGCGAGGAAGCAAAGAAGCTATCTGTCAATTTTGAGATAGTTCAGGTGATAAACCTAGAGCCCTATGAAGGGGACCACGGTATGATTGTAGCCAAATATCTAGGATGAGGCAAGCAGAACCTGTATCGGCTTCCAGCTCTTCCTGACAAAGACAGGGACACTCCCATTTTGGGACATCCATTGTTTGATGAACCCCATCGTTTTAGAGTCAGATGGATACCCACTTCCAAGATCATGATTTTTGCGTAGTTTTTCAATCTCCCTGTCCCTTGTCACCTTGGCAATAATTGAAGCCGCAGAGACCACAGGATATTTTTTGTCAGCATGATGACTAGAAATTATTTTTCCAGTGTTGGCAACACTTGATATGTATGCACCAAATCTTTTAGGATTTACATCACAAGAGTCAACATATGATGAGTTTGCTTCTAGTTTTTTTATGACTTTGGCCATATAGTTTGCCTCTAGTTGATTTAACAAATTTTTTGCTACATTTTTGTCTATTATTTTCGGAGAAATTTTTACAACGTGATATCCTTGTACAATTGAGAGTATTTCATGATATAATTTTTCCCTAGATTGTGGACTGAGTTGCTTTGAATCTTTTACACCAATCTTGACAAGTTGTTTGATATTTTTTCGTTCTATAGAAATTCCGGCAATCACTAGAGGTCCAAGTACAGAACCCCGACCTGCATCATCCACTCCACACACTAGCATGCCAAGTCTATCTTGAGATATCAGTATTAAATCATTTTAAAAAAAGATATTTGAAAAAATATAGAGTCAGCACATTACTAAGTACAGGAGAGATCTCCATATTTTCCATGCAGACCAGTTGCACGTGCTATGTCAGATCCTGACTGGTCATTTTGTAATGTAATATGGCATACACCGTTTTTGTCTGTATTGTCACGCAAGTTTTCCGTAAATGCAATTGCGGCATTGACAGACGAGTCAGGACCATGAGATTTCTCAAACATGGTATGACCAACAGCTTCTGGGACTGCCACCATCAAAATAACCAGGATGGCAAACTTGTTGATAGATTTTTTATTCATGAAAATACAAGGTTAATCTTACGCTATATGCTAGATGGAAGAAAAATCATGTTAAAATTTCCGGTTTGGAAGTAAATCACAATACCATACAGACATATTTTAGATATAACTTCCAATTCGGAAATTAATATTAACAACACATTCCACATCCAAGATATGCTCGATGAGATAGACAAGGTTATACTTTTTCATTTGGGAAAAAACGCCAGAGTTTCCTCACAGGAAATATCAAGTACGCTTCAAGGCATGGGACTTGCAATCACAGACAGAGCCATACGCCAAAGATTGCAGAGGCTTGAAAAGAATAAATCCATTGTAGGATATTCCACCATTTTAAACCCAAGCCTGGTATCAGACAAAGTAAACAGGACAATACTTGTCAAGTTCAAGTTTTCAAAAAACATTGCAGATGGAATAGAAAGGCTCACAAAATATCTAAGCGAGTCTCCCTTTTGCATATACTCTGCACGTCTTAGCGGAGATTTTGACTGGGTTTGCCATTTTGTTTTTTCATCAATAGAGCAATATGACCTTGAAACAAACAATTTTCTAAATAGATTTGCAGACATAATATCAGATCTTCGTTCGTATGAATCAAAGGCAACCAAATCCTCACCATATGTTCTCTTTGATGAACATGCATCAAATGAAAAAAAACTCCAAGTATACACAATACTAAATTCAATCAAAAAACATGATAACCTAAGTGACAGACTTCAAACAATAGTTGAAAGCCTTGTAAAATATTTTAATGCCAAGTTTGCTCGAATCTGGTTTTATGACAAAAAATCAAAAGTACTGATTCTAAAGTATAGTGCAGGTAAATACAAGAACATAAACGGCGAGTTTTCTCGAGTTCCTCAAAGTTCCTTGAAGATAGGCTCCATTGCAAAAACAAAGAAACCAGTTGTTTCAAATGATGTAGTACATGACCCAAGGATAAAGCACCACGATTGGGCAAAAAAAGAAAAACTAAGGTCTTTTGCAGGATACCCCATATTGTACAAGGGGGAGGTTGTTGCAGTACTGGCCGTATTTAGTGAAAAGTCGTTCTCGCCAAGTGATTTTGAGATTCTAGGCATATTCTCAGACCAGTTATCAAAGGAACTATCTGGCTTTTTTGAGGTAAAGGATTTTCTTCTCACATAGCAAGTGTGATAGTTTTTCATCTACATTTCAATTTATTAAATCAATTTTGGCACTACAACCGTGTTGGAGTCAGAACTTGCAGAGATCACAGAGGGAAGTACAAGGCTTCTTGTTCCAAAGGATTCATTATCAGAAGAAGTTCCCCCAAAAGAGCCTGCATTTTTCAATCCAAGAGCTAGGGTGAGCAGAGATTTTTCCATAATAGCATACTCTGCATTTGTAAAAAACTTCAAGGGTCCCAAGATCTTTTTAGATTCACTTTCAGGAATTGGTGCACGAAGTATCCGTGTTGCAAACGAGATACAATCTATTGAAAAATCAATAGCAAATGATGTAAATCCGCAAGCACTTGAGATTGGAAAAAAAATTGCCCAGCTCAACAATGTAACAAATTGTGAATTTTCTGAAAATGAAGCATGTAGATTTCTCAGCCTTCATTCCACACGAGATGGACGTGGTGCAATCGTGGATGTGGATCCATTTGGATCTCCATCAAGATATCTTGATTGTGCAATGAGGGCTACATTTCATGGAGGATTGCTATCAGTTACTGCCACAGACATGACAGTATTGCACGGAATATTTCCAGAGGCCTGTCAGCGCAAGTATTACGGCACTCCGGTCAGAACAATATACGGAAATGAGATTGCACTTCGCTTGATACTCGGATGTATGAATATGGTTGCAGGAAGATTAGATATTATGTTGGTCCCACTTTTTGTCCAACACAGCATGCATTACTACAAGGCTTACACCAAGGTGCTTGTAAAAACAAATACCAAAAACTGTATGGGATACATACTACACTGTCATGGTTGCGGCAACAGAAAAGTTGTACATGATGTTGAACGCACATGTAATATTTGCAACTCTAAAGCAGAACTTGCAGGACCTCTCTGGATAGATAGCATGTATGATGAGAATTTTATAGATTCAATGATACTAGAGGAAAAAAACCTCAAAGTGGACAAGTCCTGCTCTACATTTTTGGAAAAATGCAAAGAAGAATCAGATATGCCTCCTACCTATTTTGCCCTAGATGAACTAGGACAGAGAAAACATTCAGCACCCCCCTCTCTTGGAGGAATTATAGAAAAACTGCACAAGTCAGGATTTAGAGCAACAAGAACAAGCATGAACCCATCGGGTGTAAAGACAGATGCAAAAATAGACGAGATTTTGGCCCTAGTTTCCTAAGTATCCAAGGCAGACATAATATAGCTCACTGCTAGACTTTCTGCTTGCCTGTGGTTTTCTTAGCTGAACCTTGGCAAATTTTTTCTTGATGTAATCTCTAAACTCTATCGAGTATTGCCCATCAAAGACCTTGAACAAGGCATTTCCTTTTTTTGCCAGCACCTGGTCCATTATCTTGCTTGCAGCATAGTTCAAAGAAATTTGTCTGCTGTGATCAACATCCCAAACTCCAGTTACATTTGGAGATAGGTCACAAATTACTGCATTAATCTTTCCTCCAAAGTATTCAAAAATTTGCTCCACAACTGATTCATCTTCAATGTCACCCCGTATGATATTCACGCCAGGAATTTCTTCAACATATGACTTGTCAATTCCCATAACTTGTCCCTTGTTTCCAGCAAGCTCTTGTGCAACCTGGCTCCATCCGCCAGGTGAGCACCCAAGATCCAAGACAAAAAATCCAGGACCAATTATTCTATAAGATGTATTGAGTTCTTTTAGCTTGTACGCAGCTCTGCTTCTATACCCTTCTTTGTGAGCCAGTCGTCTATACAGGTCAC
>JAGWGS010000028.1 GCA_028867235.1 Nitrososphaerota archaeon
TAATTTTGTAATTAAACTATTCATGGCATTAACCTTATTGATCTGCTCTTGTATGATTTCATCAAATGCATCTTCAGGTGCAATTGCGGTGCACATGATGGGTTTACTTTTTGATAATATCGCAATCTTTTTTTTCTCTAACTTGAGAAGAGTTGGATATACCTTGGTTCTTGGCAAGTTTGAATAATAAGCAAGCTCCCCTGCTGAAATGGTTCCTTTTGTTATAAGGGCAACATATGCTTGTGCCTCATACTTGCTTAACCCAAATTCTTCTAAGCTTACGGCTAAGTCTTGACCTTTGACCATGAGAAAACACCTACAAATTGGAAGGTAAACTGAATAGCTAAATTCATTGAACAAAGGTTTGAAAAAATACTAAGCTGTATCTCTCATCTATGTTACTGCGGTTACAGTGATTGCTGTAACAAGGCCCGTATAAGTATAAAATCAGGTCTTTGTATGAAATGATTAATCAATCAAAATGGGTTCTAGAGGATCAAAGCAAAAGTCAGCTCGTTAGGGCTAGTACTATAAAACCAAGGATTGATTACGCAATAGAAATTGTAGATGGTTTACTAGATGTTCTAGTACAGCATAAACACGATATAACACAAAATAATCTTGAATTGTATAGGCAGCTTGAGGTTAACCCTGTGGCTATTTCCACACTTGAAAAACAGGTAAAATATGAACTTGAACTGTCATATACTGTAGAATCATTAAGACAGGTGCGAAGAAGTTTAGACTGTATTGCAGGGATGGGAAATGTATCAACTGTCTTGTCACCTACAGTGTCTATTGTAAGGACAATACGTTCTAGACTCTTGGCATTGATGCCTGCAATGGATTTCCAATTAGGTGAATTATCTCTACTATTGAGTGGGATAATAATAGATGCGGCACATCTTGCAAGTCTTACTCTTGATTTTTCAAAGGCAAATGAAGCATCAAGTCGCCTCCTAGATGAAGCTAAATTGATCGCTGACTCTAAAATATACAAGCAGTTCCCTAATCTAGATTTACCGTGATTGTGTAAAATGCTCAATTTTACAAAAAATGATGATATCCAATCTGACTTGACTGGGTATCTTGGTAAAATTAGGGTCCTGTCTTCAAAAATTGAACAAAAGGTTTCTCAAAAAGATGTTGATGAAAGTGATACTTTTGTTGAATCCTTGTCTATTGAAGAGCTAAAAGATATACGCCAAGTTATACGCGCAGCTGAATACCTTCTTACAAAATATCAAGATAAAAAAGATGTCAAATTCTTTTTGCAGGAATTCGTTGGAATAATCATGCATGCATCAAATTCTATTGATGGCTTAAAAGACGAGCTTGAGGATCTAGTCATATCTGCAGAATTTGCTCTAAAACAAATCCAGTCATTACATAGAGATGTTACTGAAAATCTCACCTTTGAGAAGGCAACCCAAACAAAGATTGATGATTTCAAAATACCTTCACTGCTTGATACTCTTGCTCCTGTTCCTCCAAATGTTGAGTTGTCCAAAGCAGAAACGCCTTTGCTAAAAATTAGTTCAATTAATTTAACAAATCCTACTAGACGAATTAACACTGGTGATTACCTTGAAAGAACTGCAGTCGAGATATAGTTGATGATATTATGAGTCTGGCTCCACAAGAATTAGAAAATAGTGCTAGCAAATTTGCTGCTGAAGCAATCAAACTTGATTCACAAGGCGCAAGGGGAATGGCAATTGCAAATTATCAAAGAGCAATAGAATCTCTGGTTAAATTAATACAGCTTTATCCTGAAAACAAGCTCAATAGAGTATACCAAGAGCGAACAGCTGCTTATCAAAATCGCATTAAAGCATTACAAATGAATAATGTTGAAGTAGAACCAGCTGTTGACCCAAAGGCAACTCCTGAAGAACAAAAACAATCTCTTGCAAAAAATGAACTTGATTCACTAATAATGAAGGAAAAACCAAATGTCTCATGGAAGGAAGTTGTTGGTCTTGATGATGCAAAGAATGCATTAAGAGAATCAATTGTTTATCCTGCGAAAAGACCTGACCTGTTTCCTTTGGGATGGCCAAGAGGTATTCTTCTTTATGGTCCTCCGGGATGCGGTAAAACAGTTCTTGCTGCAGCTACTGCTAGTGAGATTGATGGTTATTTTATCAATGTTGATGCTGCATCTATGATGAGTAAATGGCTTGGTGAAGCAGAGAAGAATGTCTCAAAATTATTCCAGATGGCACGTGGGTTGGCAGAAAAAGAAGGTTTACCTGTAATACTTTTCATAGATGAAGTTGATTCACTGCTAGGAAATAGAAATAGTGAGATTGGTGGTGAAATTCGTGTAAAAAATCAATTCTTGACTGAGATGGATGGCATCAATGGTAAAGGAAAAGACCTCAAACTCTATGTGATTGGTGCAACCAATAAACCGTGGAGTCTTGACTGGCCATTTCTTAGAAGATTCACTAAGAGAGTCTATGTACCACTTCCATCCCTTGAGGCAAGAGAGAATCTCTTTGATCTTTATACATCTCCATTGCACAAGGATGACAAAGTAAAATCAGGTGATCTTGCTAAACTGGCAGATGGATACAGCGCATCAGATATCAAAGATATATGTCAATCTGCACAACTGATGGTAGTAAATGATTTGTTCCATTCTCCAAACTTTGGAGAGGAAGTACTTGGTGAACCAAAGGCTCAACCACGAGTAATTACAACCTCTGATTTCAAGGAAATAATATCCAGGAGAAAACCCAGTGTATCTATGGAAATGATTAGGGCCTACTACAAGTGGACTGAACAATTCAAAGCATTATAGATCTTTTTACTAACTCTTTTGCAAATAAGATCGACATAAAATTTAAATCCCTATTAAAATCCACATGCAGAGGGTTTCAAGAATACCAATAAAAAAATCCAAATATGCAAACAAGTTTGGTGTGCTAATTTTGGAAGATGGTACTGTTTTTGAAGGCATGGGTTTTGGTTATTCTACTAGTATTTTTGGAGAGGCTGTCTTTAACACTGGTATGACCGGATACATTGAGGCACTAACTGATCCTTCCTATAGTGGGCAAATTCTTACACTGACATATCCTCTTGTGGGAAATTATGGAGTTCCGGATCCTACTGCTAAAGACCGCGATGGCATACGCAAGAGCTTTGAATCAGAGAAAATACAGGCAAGGGGTCTTGTAGTTCATGAACTATCTCTTACCGCAAGTCATTGGAATCTGACAATGACCCTTGATGAGTGGTTGTATAATGAAAGAATCCCTGGAATTTCTGGAATTGATACTAGGGAGTTGACAATCAAACTTAGAACAAGTGGGGTCATGATGGCAGCACTTGCAGTATCTGATACTCCTATTGACATATCTGAGTTGAAAAAACAATTGGAATCTGCAAAAAAATACAATGATGAGGAATTTATGAATGCTGTATCAACCAAAGAGCCCCAAACATTTGGTACTGAATCTGAGTCCATAGTGGTTATTGATACTGGAGTAAAAAATGCAATACTGCGAAATATTAGAAGTCTAGGATACAAAGTAATCAAAGTTCCATGGAACTATTCTCTGGAAAAAATAATGTCTTACAATCCAAAAGGAATTGTATTCTCAAATGGACCGGGTGATCCAATAAAATGTGCTGAAACAATGAATACTGCAAAGCAAGTAATAGAAAAAAATATTCCTACACTGGGAATTTGTCTTGGCGCACAAATTTTGGGGTTGGCTGGCGGTGCAAATACGTACAAATTAAAATATGGTCATAGGGGTCAAAACAAATCCTGCATTAATCTTGACAATGATCAAGTCTATGTAACAAGTCAAAATCATGGGTATTGCATCGATCCAGAGTCTCTTAAAAATACTGATTTTAAGTTGTGGTTTACAAATGCTGATGATAAAACAGTAGAAGGAATAAAACATAAACAAAAAAAGATAATTGCGGTACAATTTCATCCTGAAGCGTCTCCAGGACCTTTTGATTGCATGTTTATTTTTGAAGAGCTCAAGAAACTCATAGGGGAGGACAATGCCAAAAGATGAGTCGTTAAAGAAGATTCTAGTTCTTGGTAGTGGGGCAATTAAAATCGGAGAAGCAGGCGAAAGTCATCTAATGACCGTCAATTCGACTACTCCGGTAGCCAATGTCTCAAAGCTATACAAGAAGAAGGAATCAAGAGTGTTCTTGTAAATCCAAACATTGCAACAATACAAACTGATACTAGGTTTGCAGACAAGGTGTACTCTATTCCTGTGAATCCTTCTTACGTTGAATCTATCATTGAAACAGAACGACCTGATGGTCTAATGCTTGGCTTTGGAGGCCAGACTGCACTAAACTGTGGAGTAAAACTAGAGGAACTTGGAGTACTCAAAAAATATGGTGTTAAGGTACTTGGAACTCAAGTAGGTGGAATTCAAGCAACAGAAGATAGACAACTATTCAAGGATTCTATGATTGCATGTGGAGTGCCTGTATTAAAAAGTAGAACAGTGTACAATTTTGAAGAAGCAAAAAAAGTCGCAAATGACATTGGATATCCTGTAATTATTCGTGTTGCATATACTCTTGGAGGAAAGGGTGGAGGGGTAGCTCATAATGAAATTGAATTACATGAAATTGTGACAAGGGGTCTTAATGCTAGTCTTGTTGGCCAGGTTTTAATTGAGGAATATATCGGACATTGGAAACAAATAGAGTATGAAGTAATGGCAGATTATACTGGAAACAATGTCATAATTTGTAACATGGAAAATGTTCTATCCATGAGAGTACATACTGGTGACAATATTGTGGTTGCACCATCTCAGACACTTGATAACTATGAATATCAATTGCTAAGATCTGCAGCACTCCGTGCTGCAAAACATGTTGGAATTGTTGGTGAATGTAATGTACAGTTTGCACTAGATCCAGATTCTGACAAGTATGTTGCAATTGAAATGAATCCAAGACTATCACGTTCATCTGCACTTGCAAGTAAGGCAACTGGATACCCAATAGCATACATGGCTGCAAAAATTGTAATGGGGCACACCCTTCCAGAACTTGTTAATCGCATTACAAAAACTACTACTGCATGTTTTGAACCATCACTTGATTATATTGTATGCAAGCATCCCAGATGGGATTTTAGCAAATTTGAATTGGCAAATAGAAATCTTGGACCTACAATGAAGTCGGTAGGTGAAGTAATGGGGGTTGGCAGGAGGTTTGAAGAATCATTACAAAAAGCAATACGCATGCTTGAAATTGGAAATGATGGACTTGTTGCAAATAGAGGCATCGATAAAAAATATGATATTGAAGAGATTGAAAACAAGCTGCAAAAACCTGATGACAAAATTTTATACTATGTAGCTGAGGCGTTGCGTCATGACATGCCTCTTGAACGCATATACAAACTATCTGCAATAGATCCTTGGTTTATAGAAAAAATTGAAAATATTGTAAAGATGGAAAAAAAACTCAAGGAAGAAAAACTCGATAACTTGTTATTGCGTGAAGCCAAACAGTTTGGATTTTCTGATAAACAAATTGGTAGATTGGTAGGAAAAGAAGATCTTGAAATTAGAAAAATTCGCAAGGCGGCTGGAATTATGCCTGTGGTAAAACGCATTGATACTCTTGCAGCAGAATGGCCCGCAAAAACTAATTATTTGTATTTTACTTACGGTGGGAAAACAAATGATCTTGAAGTCAAGTCTGATCTGCAAAAAATCGCAGTACTTGGAGCTGGTCCATACAGAATTGGCAGCAGTGTAGAATTTGATTGGGGCACTGTAAATATGGTGTGGGGACTAAAGGAAAATGGAGCAAAAGAAGTCTCCGTAATAAACTGTAACCCTGAAACGGTATCTACTGATTATGATATCTGTGATAGATTGTATTTTGAAGAGTTGACACTTGAACGAGTACTTGATGTGGCAGATTTTGAAAAACTTGATGGCATTGTGACTGCTGTGGGTGGTCAAACTGCAAATAATTTAACTCCAAAACTTGCACAAAATGGAATTAAAATAATTGGAACATCTTTTGAAGATATTGACAAGGCTGAAAACCGTTCTACTTTTAGCAAAATGTTAGATGATTTGAATATACGTCAACCTCCGTGGCAGGCATTCTCAAGCCTGACTGATGCCAAAAAATTTGCAACAAAAGTTGGATACCCAGTGCTTGTTAGACCTTCATATGTCCTCAGTGGGGCTGCTATGAAAGTAGTCTGGTCTGAGACCCAACTAAAAAAATACCTTGAAGATGCCACTAATGTTTCTCCTGACTATCCAGTAGTTATAACAAAATTCATGCTCCACTCACTTGAGGCAGAAGTTGATGGTGTAAGTGATGGAGAAAATGTGGTAATAGGTGCAGTAATTGAACATATTGAAGGAGCAGGTGTACACTCTGGAGATTCAATGATGTGCATTCCGCCATGGACATTGAATAACAAAGTTGTTGATACCATACTAGATTATGCAAAAAAGATTGCAATTGCGTTCAAAATTAAAGGACCATTTAATCTACAATTTCTAATCAACCAAGATCAAGTCTATGTGATTGAGCTTAACATCAGGGCGTCGCGTTCAATGCCGTTTATTTCAAAATTTGTCAAAATGAATCTAATTAATCTGGCTGCGCGTGCAGTACTTGGTAAGAAACTACCTATTGTGCCAAAAGATAGGTGGCGCAAGATTCATCACTATGGCATCAAAGTTCCGCAGTTTTCATTCATGCAACTTGATGGTGCTGATATCATTCTTGGTGTGGAGATGCAATCTACTGGAGAAGCTGCTTGTTTTGGTGACAGTTTTTATGATGCCCTTGCAAAGGGATTGACTTCTGTAGGATATTCTCTTCCAATGAAAGGTTCTGTTCTAATAAGTGTCGGGGGTTCTGAAAATAAAGAAAAATTACTACAGACCGCACTTTTACTTAAAAGTCTGGGATACAAGTTACTTGCAACAGAACATACTGCAGAATTTCTATCTGATAAGAGGATAGGTGATGTGGAAGTCGTGTATAAAATAAGTGAGCCTCAAAGAAAACCAAACATAGCTGATTTACTCTATGAAAGAAAAATAGACTTTATCATAAATGTTCCAAGTACCTCTACTCTTGAAAAATATGTTGGCATGCTTTATGATGAATACCAAATAAGAAGAAAAGCTGTCGAGCTTGGAATTCCAGTTCTTATCACAACAGAGCTTGCAGATTCTTTTGCAAAGACACTTGAATGGCTAAAACACAATGAAACTACAAAGAAACCTCTAGAACCATACGAAAAAGTAGACTAGCTAATTATTTCTCTTAATATGGATTCGTCCCCAATTATGGATCCGTCCAATGTTACAATCTTTGCAGAATGTACATTTGTTACTCTCTCAAGTATCGGTGAGATGGATTTTTTATTGTGTTTTTTATGTGTGGCATAAAAATATCTGTTAAAAGATGGGACTATTATTATCTCTAAACTTCCCTTGCTTGACGGAAAGATGTCTTTCTTTTCAGTAATGATTGATATCCACAATCTTTGACCGTCAAGAACCGAGCCTTCTTGAAGATATACTGGATGAAGATGGCCCATCACTATTCTAGTTATGTCTGAAAAATTCTCTGATGGCAATACATGTCCATGTGTTAGTAATGTATCACCCATGATCAAACCTGAGGGGCCAGTCATGGTGATATAGTTTGGTATGACAGAAGATAGATTTCCATCATGATTGCCAGGAATCACTATTGTGTTGATTTTTTTTCCAATCTCAAAAAACAAAGGAAGAGTTTGCCATTCTATTTTTGAAATTGAGCTCACACTTGATTTTATATCGCCAAGAATTATCAAATTATCTGGTTTCTCAGACTCTA
The DNA here is from genome assembly GCA_028867235.1 of Nitrososphaerota archaeon. GTDB lineage: Archaea > Thermoproteota > Nitrososphaeria > Nitrososphaerales > Nitrosopumilaceae > Nitrosotalea. The sequence goes on from JAGWGS010000028.1 coordinate 7,870, forward strand.
TGAGTTGATGAATGGATGAATGAATTTCTTGAATCATGTCACTTGGTTGTACGCTAATATCATTTGAAATCATGGATGCTTCAAATCCTATGTGTAGATCAGTTACAACAATGGATCGTTGTCCATTTTCTAAAACTAATGCTGGTTGTAGCGGAATTATTCTTGTTTTTACCATCAAAGATATACACCTGTTTTTTTAATTAAATTCTTGTGAAAAAAGATTCTGGAAATGTGGATCTTGTTGTGTCATTAAATGGTGTAAAATTACATCGTTTTGAACCAAGTAATCGGGAGATCTGGACGGTGGTAGGAAAAGAAAATGAACACTGGCTTGATCCAGATCTGGAATATTGCTCATGTGAGAATTATTACTATGATGCTATGGAAAAAGGAAAACAATGCTATCACATGAAAGCAGTACGGGCGGCAAAAGAACAAAATAAAGTAGAGATTGTCAGATTTGAAGATTCGGAATTTCCAAATTTCATGTATGCTCTAGTACAAGATCTCATGTGATATCTTTTACATTTTACTGCTTCATCGGTATTGTGAACAAGTCTTCTTTTGCAACTCCCTTCCATAATCCTATCATGCCTTCTGGCTTGACTGGTTCTACTTTTGTTATTTTTTGGATCTTTATGTGATCTGGAGTGGGAGGCATCCAAAGCATTGCCATGTAATCTCCAACGTTTCCTACTGCATCTGGTTTGGCAGAAAAGATTTTCTCTTTTTTAAATCCGTTTGCAACAAGCAAATCCATTACGCTTGTTTCTAAATCTCTTCTACCATGTGTAAACAGATAAACTGATTTTGTTGTATCTACTTGAATCATTAACTTACATCCAGATTGTGCTTTAATGAATATTTCTAAAATCAATCTTGGATTATATAGCACATAATCAAAGCCGAAGATATTGGTCAATATTTTGATCGTAGGTTCTGGGGGAAGAGAACATGCACTTGGATGGAAGATCGCACAAAGCCATAATGTAGAACAAGTCTATTATGCTCCTGGAAATGGGGGTACTACAAACAATGTGGATATTTCCTCTGATGATGTTGCGAGTCTTGCTAAATTTGCACAAGAAAAAAATTGTGTAACAATTGTAGGTCCTGAAGTTCCGCTCTCAAATGGTATTGTGGATGAGTTTGTGAAAAAAGGTCTTCGCATATTTGGGCCTACAAAAGATGCTGCCAGGATTGAATCCAGCAAAATATGGGCAAAAAATTTCATGAAACGAAATGGAATACTCACAGCCAGATTTGAGGTATTTGATGATCCACAAAAGGCAATAGAATTTGCCCACTCTGTAGACTTTCCACTGGTAGTAAAAGCAGATGGGCTTGCAGCAGGAAAAGGAGTGATTGTTTGCAATAATTCTTCTGAGGCAATCAGTGCCATTGAACAAATGCTGATTCAAAAAAACTTTGGTAATGCAGGCTCGAAAATAATACTTGAGGAACGAATCGATGGAGTAGAAGCGTCATTTATTGCAATATCTGATGGAACCACTGCATACCCTATGGCTACAAGCCAAGACCACAAACGAATCTATGATGATGACAGGGGGCCAAACACTGGAGGGATGGGTACGTACTCTCCGACTCCTGTAATCGATACTAAACTTGAAGATGAAATACAAAAAAATGTTATTGAAAAAACTATATCATCAATGAGACATGAGGGCATCATCTTCAAGGGCTTTCTATATGCTGGTGTGATGATAAAAGATGGAAAACCGTACGTTTTGGAATTTAATGCTAGAATGGGGGACCCTGAATGTCAGCCTATTATGATGCGCATGGGCTCTGATCTTCTAGAATACATACAGGCAAGTATTGATGGAACTCTCTCATCACTACCAGCAATATCTTGGAAAAAACAAAGCGCAGTATGTGTTGTATTGGCATCAAAAGGATATCCTGATTCGTACCAAAAAAGTGAAGAGATTTCAGGTCTTGATGATGTCACTCCAAATTCTCAAGTGTTCCACTCGGGAACTGTAAAGAAAAATGGTAAAATCCTTACAAATGGTGGTAGGGTTCTTGGAATAACTGCTATTGGGGAAACCCTGGAAAGTGCAATTAAAAATGCATATTTGAGGGCAAGTAAAATTTCTTGGCCTTCCAAATACTGTAGAACTGATATTGGCAAAAAAGGTCTTACTTGGCATAAATAAAAAGGGAAAGCCCCATCTAGGCACAATTTTTGAAGCTCGCCTAGGTTATGATGTACGTTATGATTTGTTGGAAATTAGTTAAATCATAATGCTAATAATGATTTTTTGTGAAGAGTCGGGCATTATTTTTTATTGTTCCTGCGGGAATTTTACTATGTTTTGGTATTTGGATTACTACGAATAACACTGTAAACTATCTTGATGCTATGCATGACTTTGAGTCACGAGAACACTTACGTGATGGCATACCAACTGTTTGCACAAATCTTAGATGTGTAACAGTAGACGATATCAATAAGCATTATTCTGGATATCTCGGTTTAGAAATAGGCTTACTGTCATCTGGGGGAATAATTCTTGTAGCGACAAGAAAATGGTGGTAAATCTGACATTGTAATGATTATGTTGTCCTTTAACTGTCATTGATTTTTTTCAACATGTCATAATCTTGCTTTACAGTATTCCAAAATATCTCCACATCATCAGGAGAAACAGTCACATCAGGAATCCTACATATCAAAAGCGGAATTGTCACTTTTTTTGAATACTCATACTGATTTGTAGTCAGTTTACTTCCAC
>JAGWGS010000029.1 GCA_028867235.1 Nitrososphaerota archaeon
AAAGAACAAAAACACGGTATTGATTACAACATTAAACCCCTCACTTGATTTCAGCCTAGTTGATATTATTGACGCAATAGAACCAAACAGTATAGAGCCAGTTATTGATGCAAATATAACAAGCGGTACAGTTAACACATTAAATTTTACATCCTGGAAGAACAACGGATAGCCTACTGCAGTAATCATTGCAGCACTAACAAGCCCTATGATGCCAATGGTATAGACGTTTGATAAAATATACTGTGCTCGTGTAAATGGTCCTACAAGTATCTGCTCAAACATGCCGTGTCTTCTGTCGTTCCAGATTATTATTCCTGAAATCAGTGTACTGTTCATTATGTTAAATCCAATCATACCTGTTGCAATAAATGCAGGATATCCAAGCGACCTGTCTCCAAACTGTACCTGGTGGATTAGTGCAGTATACGCAAATCCTGCAACAAAGATGTAAATCAATGGGAAGACAATCTGCCATATGACAAATCCCATGTTCAAGGATATTGTCAGATTTCTATTTACCAGACGAATTGTTGGATTCATTAGAATTTTTCACCACTGAAAGAAATATCTCTTCAAGACTTGTTGGGACCACACTTAGGTCCTCTACGGATATACCATTTGAGGCAAGAATTTGTAATACATTTTGCAACACTTTCTCAGACTGATCCGAATGTATAGTGACCACAGTATCAGAATCATGTTCTATGATACAACCTGGTATTGCTCCAAAAAGAGACGATATATCTTGTCTTTTATCAAGATGTATCTTGATAGTTTTTTTTCTTCCGAACTTGCTTTTTAGTACCTCAGGTGTATCAACTGCAATTATCTTTCCCCTGTTGATTATTGCAATTTTGTCGCATAGATACTCTGCTTCTTCCAAGATATGAGTTGTAAAAAATACAGTCAGTCCATCCCGTACACGTGATTTTATATAATCAAGTAAACCCCTTCTTGCAGACGGGTCAAGACCTACGGTTGGTTCGTCTAAAAACAAGAGATCCATATCATGCATAAATTCCCGTGAAACCTGTACACGTCTTCTCTGACCTATTGATAGGTCATCGTTCTTCTTTTTTCGTATATCTGCAAGATCAAATGCAACCAACAGTTCTTCAACACGCACCTTTCTTGTTTTTGCATCCACATTCCACATCATACCATATTTCTCAAGCGATTTTTCAACGCTAAGTGTAGGCTCGTAGCTTGGCTGCTGCAGCACAACCCCAATTCTTTTTCTCACCTCAAGAGGAGATTTGACACCATCAATACCAAGTATGTTCATCTTGCCACTGCTTGGAGGAATCAATGTGGTCAATAGTTTTATTGTTGTAGTCTTGCCTGCCCCATTGGGTCCCAGAAAACCAAAAATTTTGCCGCTCTCAACCTTCAAGTCTATACCATCTACTGCAATAAAATTTCCATATGATTTTGATAATGAATTTACCTCAATGCTGTACAATGATTATAGAGTCTTTATTTCTCATTAATTTATGTAATGAAATTGTGAATCATCATCATTCTAATCAGGCCAAGGTTATTTTCCTATTTATCCTACATATGCTTGATCAAAGGTACAAACTTTGGAAAAATATGCCATATGTAAAATTAATCGATCAAAAAAAAGATCGCACCATCTTGAAACAATTTTTATATCATATACCATCCATGAGGTCTTGATTGTCAGAATTTGATTCATTGTTAATGAAATTGCTAGAGCAAAGGCCTGATCTTACCAGAGCCCAAATAGACGAGATGATACAAAAGAAAAAAGAAAAGATTGGTGCAGGGTACCTTACAGACCAAGGAGCTCTATTTCTGATTGCATCAGACTTGGGAGCTTCATTAAACGAACCATTGAAGGTAGAGATGGGCCTCAAGGACCTCTATGTAGGCGCAAAGGAAATCACACTTGCAACACGAGTCATGAATGTATATCCAGTAAAGCAATTCTCCCGCAAGGATGGTTCCCAGTTTCTCTTGCGTACAATGACAGTATATGACGGTGATTCAAGAGCTCAAGTAAAACTATGGGATGAAAAGGCAAACCTGCCAGGAATTGAGACCCTAAAGCCAGGAGACCTGGTCAAGATAATCAAGGCCTATGTAAAATCTGACATGAAAGGAAACCCAATAATCAATGTAGGTTCCGGTTCTAATATAGAGCCAAACGGCACAACAAGCACCATACCGTCTTTGGATGACATCACAGATGATGTAAGCAACGTAAAAGAAAACCAGCAGAACCTAGTTGTTACAGGAATCCTTGATGGAAACTTGCGCACATCAGAATTTACAAACTTTAAGGGTGAGCCAGGAAGATCATTGCAGTTTAGACTAAAGGGGAAGGATGGAAACAGTATAAGAGTTGTACTTTGGAACAAGGACCCAAGTACCGTACCAAAAGTTGTAACATCAGGCGCCAAGACAAGGCTGATAGGCGTCAAGACAAAAGTAGGACAGATGGGCCTTGAGCTTCACGGAGACGAAGGAACAGTCCTTGAGATAGATGGCGCAACAGACATTCAACCTATTGTAATTCGTGTATTATCAATTTCAAAAAGTGATTCAGGAAATTCCATGATATTTGGCACAACAAAAGACAAAAAGCTTGTGAGCATCACAGATACAGCACTTGTAACAAACAGTATAGCACTTGGAGATGTCATAGAATGCATGCCATCAAAGGTCTACGGAAAATCAATAATGTTAGAGACAGACTCGTTTGTACGAAAAATTGATGATTCCACAATTCCAACATTGGTAGATATTAGAACAAAGATAAAAGATGTCAAGCCATCAGAGTCGCTATACTGTGTGGAAGCAATAATTCTCAAGACTCCAGAAAAAAAAGAGATCCAGACCAAGACAGGAGAAACAGTGCTGTTGTCAGAGACATTCATTGAAGATGACACAGGACAGATATGGCTCAAGGGCTGGAGATCACAGGCACGACTCTTAGAACAGTTCACCCAAGGCGAGATAATCACAGTCACCGCAGTAAACGCCAAGGCAGGCCTTGAGGGAAGAATAGAACTCTTCCTTACAGCACATTCATCAATTACAAGAAAGAACTAGTCCCAAAATCCCCTAGTTGTAACATACTGCCTTTCTGCTTCATAAATCTGCTTGTAAAGTTCCTCCTCACCTATCATGTTACGCAAAATTCTTGCAGCTGTGTCTGCTCCCACACCATATCCAGACAATACCACAAGTGCTGTCTTACCAAAGTTTGCAATCAAAGATGACACCTTCCATGCACGAGTAAACTTGTGGTTCTCTTCTGCAGTTATCTTTTTCCCAGAAATTTTTTTCTGGACTATTTTTGGCAGATCATAATCGGAATAAAATGTTGCAGATATCTGTCGCGACTTGCAATATGGGCATGGAGGTACATCAGATATCTGCCCAGTCTCCACAACTTTTTCCCACTTGCCACATCTTACACAAACAAGTCTATGCTTGCTTTTCATCAATCTAGCCTTTACAAGGTCCAGTATCCCCTTTTCCATGTTTGCAGGCGATGCATAGTATTTTGTGGTATGATCAAGTATCGGTTCTGCAAGCTTTGTAAAAGATTCCACCTCAACCCATGTTATTTTTATTATACCACGATTGATATTTTCCAAGAGCTGTTCTGTGTTTGAAATATCATACTTGTCATGGTATAGCTCCCGCAGAGCCTCTTTAGCAAGTGCAGTCTTGGAGTATCTCTCAAACAAAAATCTTGCAGACTTTCTGTCATATACTGCCTCTCTCCCAACTATGCCAAATTTTTTTGCAACACACCATGTCCTCCAGTTTACATTGTGAGTTCCTGCAATCGATGCCTGCACTATATCCTCCAGATTATATTTGTCAGATATCACATCCAGCACAGATTGCTCTAAAATTCTTCCATTTGATGACAGCATGATTCTGTATGCATCAGACCGTGAATCAACAAGATATCCGCTCTTTGCAGATATCATTGATGACAGCAACATTGCAACTGTTGCATTTATCCTTGTCCCAAAGCAAGAATGTATCACTATGGTATTTCTTGACCTCTGCGACTCTATTACGATGTTTTTCTCGTCAGGTATCACATGAAGCTTTAGATTTTGGATTACCATATTTGTAAACGGAGCAACAATTGTCTTTGTCCTGACCATGCCTACCCTTCTTGCAGTGGTATAGTCCACGGGAATGTTCTCACCCTCCCAGTATGGAACATTTATCCCAGCAGACTGGATTGGCTCTACATTTACCTTAAGGGAACTATCATCGACATTTAGAATTCTCCACTGCATCCCACGCAACACAAACACACTTCCCTGCTCCCCGTTGTCCCCTACAAATCTCTGGTCAAGGCTTCCGATTATTTTTTTAGATGCAGTATCAAATACCTTGAATTTCAATATGTCAGGAATTGTGGACAGATTCTCAAAGTGGTACCTAAACGAGCGTCCCCTTTTTGTAAATGACATCTCTTGTTTGTCAAGTGATACAATGTTTCCGCCCTGTAACACCTCTAGCACCTCAATTAGTTGTTCTATTGTTATATTTCGAAACGAGTATGCCTGATTTATCATATACAATGCCTTGTCAAGTGACATCTTGCCAAACTGCATTGCCATGCCAACAAGATGATGCGCCAAGACATCTAATGCACCATCATGGACTATCTGGTCCTCAATTGATTTTTCTTTTACTCTGTCAAGTATTGCAAGTGCTTCAATTTCATCATCAGGGTTGTTTGTAACAATCAATCCCTTTGCAGAAGATCCCCTTGTGTGTCTGCTCCTCCCAATTCGTTGCATCAATTTTGATACTTGTCTTGGAGAACCATAATGAATGACAAGCTCCACAGATCCAATATCAAGTCCAAGCTCAAGTGATGACGTACATACAACTATCCCAGGCCTTCCAGCCCTCAGCATGTCCTCTGTCTCTTCTCGCACTTGTTGCGACAAGGACCCATGGTGCAGTTCCACTGATATGCTAGACCTCTCCTTTAAAACAGACGCAATATACTCTGACTCTCCCCTTGTGTTTGTAAACAGCAACACAGGTGATGTAGAATAATTTTTTGATACATAATCAATTACACTATCTACAACGTCAGTGATTGTTCCCTCGATGTATTTTACCTCTACATCATATTTTCTAATAGAGTCATCTTGTATTATTTTGCATCTTCTTTTTGTTCCAACCACAAACTTGGCAGCTTCTTCTGTGTTTCCCACAGTTGCCGAGAGCCCAACTCTTGTCATTGGAAATTTTGTGTTTGCCTGTAGTCTTTCAAGGCTCAGTGATAACTGAGCACCCCTCTCGTTTCCAAGCAACTCGTGAACCTCATCGATTACAATCCATTCAAGTTCATCGAGTGCCTTTAACATGACAGGCTGGGTAAGAAGTATAATCAGTGTTTCAGGCGTAGTTATCAAAATATCAGGAGGTGCCAAGTTTATCTTGCGCCTCATAGATTGCGACGTGTCCCCGTGTCGCACCTCGATTCGAAGACCGTCATTTTCGGCATATTTTATGATTCTCTTAAAGACATCTCGGTTTAGCGCACGAAGTGGAGTGACGTACAGCGCCTTTATCTTGTCCTGTTTTTTTGATGTTGCAACCCTGGTAAATATCGGTATTACAGCAGTCTCAGTCTTTCCAGATCCTGTTGGCGCAACAACCAATGAATCAATCTTTTGAAATATTACAGGAACCGCCCGTTGCTGTATCTCAGTTAGATGTACAAACCCAAGATTGCGAAACTTTGTCTCAAGTTCAGGAAGCAGGCTCTTGTTGCTCTGTGCTTTGTCTTGTTCTAGCTCGTTCGTATACCATCACACCTACCAGACCTATACCAAACAAGACTGCAGATATAATTGGTATATAATCAAAAATTCCTGCCATAGGTTACCCTAACATATCCAGTGATAAATATCTTAAGGTGCTTCAATCCCAGATTGTGTTATGGTATACAAGATCTCTTTTTTTTCCCCAAAGGACGGCAGTACCTGAGCCCGGTACTTTTTGCCATCTTTTTGTAGCTTTATTTTTTTGTGTACAAACATGCTAATGGAATTATTCAGATTTTCAACCTCCCTACCTTCCATGTTTCTTACAACATTTGTCACAACAACGGCAATCTTGTTCTGAACTGCCAAAAAACTCAGCTCATGCATGTATTTGATAAACTGGACATGTTTTTCAAGCATGCTTGATTCCTTGGAATATTCAAATGAAAACAAGTCAGTGATATTTTCAATCACTACCAGCCTTGGCTGCATAACAGAAATTTTTTTTACATATTCTAGCTGCTCTGCGGTATTTGTTATCCTTGCAACAATAACATCATCTAAAAGCGATGGTTCAAGGCCTCGCACTTGGATCATTTGCAACATTCTTTCGGGTCTAAATCCTCCACTGGTATCTTGGTATAGCACCCTACTTTGTTGTAACGAGTTTAGCGATATCTGCATTGCAAGTTGTGTCTTGCCGCTTCCACCAGGTCCAGAGATATCAGTTATTGTGCCAGCAGAAATGCCCCCACCAAGCAGATCATCTAATCCCAAAAGACCTGTGGAGATAAATGCCAACCTACAAATCATATCAAAGATTAGTATAAGTGGTCATCGGAGAATTTGTCGTCACATTATTTGCAATTTTAACATTAACAGAACCCTTTTATTCCCTATTTCAAGAAGTGGTGACAAGTGATTTGTGATTGTCACAGGCATCAACACCAAAAAGACCTTTAACTACACTGCAAAAGGGAATAAACAAAAAAGTTACTGTTAGACTAAAAAGTGAAATTGAATACAAGGGAAAGATGAACAACGTAGATTCCTACATGAATCTAATCATGACAGATGCCGAAGAAATTAGCAATGGTAAAGTGATTGCAAATTATGGCCGAGTCATAGTACGAGGAAACAACGTATTATTCATTAAACTAGAGAACGAATTATAGGAAATTATATCATGGCCTCTCCTAGAAGCTACCTATTTACTTCAGAATCAGTGACTGAAGGTCATCCAGACAAAATCTGTGACCAGATATCAGACGCAGTTCTAGACGAATTTCTCAAACAAGATCCAGATTCAAGAGTTGCAGTTGAAACCCTTACAACAACAGGTGTAGTACTTGTTGCAGGCGAGGTTACATCAAAGGCAAGATTTGACATACAGGACGTAGTAAGAAAAACAATCAGAGAGATAGGTTACGACAATCCACAATATGGATTTGATGCAGATTCATGTAGCGTATTGGTGTCATTACATGCACAAAGTCCTGACATTTCAATGGGAGTTACTGCAACAGATAACAAGGATCAGGGTGCAGGAGATCAGGGATTGATGTTTGGATATGCAACAAATGAGACTGATGATTTAATGCCAATGCCAATCTTGCTTGCACACAAGCTTACAAGCCGCCTTGCAGAGGCTAGAAAGAAAAAAGAGCTTCCATGGGCAAGACCTGATGGCAAGTCTCAAGTTACAGTAGAATACGAGAATGGCAAACCAAAAAGAATTGATGCAATTGTAATATCAACACAGCATTCTCCAGAGATATCAAATGAAGAGATTAGAAAACAAATCATTGACAAAGTAATCAAGCCAGTCTGCGGTTCATTATGGAATGACAAGATAAAGATCCACGTAAATCCAACAGGCAGATTTGTCATAGGTGGTCCTCCAGGAGATGCAGGTCTTACTGGAAGAAAGATAATTGTGGACACATATGGTGGAATGGGAAGACATGGCGGAGGAGCATTTTCCGGAAAAGATCCATCAAAGGTTGACAGGTCTGCATGCTACATGTGCAGATACATTGCCAAAAATGTAGTTGCGGCAGGACTTGCAGACAAGTGTGAGGTCCAAGTTGCATATGCAATAGGTGTAGCAGAACCAGTTTCATTGATGGTCAATACATTTGACACAGGCAAGATTCCAGAGGATCAGATAGAAAATATTGTCAGAAAGCATTTTGACATGAGGCCCTCTGCAATCATATCTCATCTCAAGCTCAAAAATGCAATATACAAAAAGACTGCAGCCTATGGACACTTTGGAAGAAGCGACTCGGAGTTTGGCTGGGAAAAGACAGACAAGGCAGACATACTAAGAAAGGCTGCAGGACTTTAAAATTTCGTCCCACCGAGTAAATTTCATCTCTGCAAGTGATGCAAGTTTTTTGTGATTTCCAATATAGTCACCTGCCATTATAGCCAAGTCATCCACACCAAAAGACCCTTTTCCATGCAGTGCATTATTGTATGCGTCTTCAAAGTCAAGCCTTTGTATTGGTACATTTCTTCCATGAAGAAATTTTTTCACAAACAAGTTGTAGCTGATTATTTGAGGTCCTACAAGATCAATTATTTTATTTGAGAGTTTTTTATCCACAATTGTTTTGCCAATTATCTTGGAAACATCATCTACAAAGATTGGCTGGAACCGATAGTTGCCCGATCCAGGAATTATGATTTTCCCTTTTCTTATCTGTTGTTGCAAAGTTTTTGATAATGGATCATCTTTGCCAACAATATATGATGCCCGAAATATGGTATAATCAAGCCCAGATTTTACAATCTCTTGCTCAGCATTGTACTTTGATATGAAATACCCAAGTGTTGTAGATTTGTCAACACCAAGGCCGCTCATGTAGATTATTTTTTTTATTCCGGCCCTTTTGCAAAGAGTCACAGCATTTCTTGTAAGAGATACGTTTACATTTTCATATGTATTGCATACAGTTTGTTTTCCTTGTCCTACCAAGTGTACCAATGCATCAGAGTTTTTTATCATGTTTCCAAGTCTTGTTTCTGTCAGGTCCTTAGATGATACAGCTGGAAACGGTACAACTTTTTTTCCCCTTACAATACCTGTTACCTCAAATCCATTTTCTGCAAGATGTAGACCAATATTTCTTCCAACAAAACCATTTGCGCCCGTGATTATCACATTCATATAGAAAGATGATATTTTGCCGACAAATTAATTTTGGTCTTATGAGTAGTCATGATGGTATATCAATTGAATACTGCAGAATGTCACCAGATCTTGGGAGTACAGGCAGGAGCTTCTCAAAAGGAGATCAAAAATGCATACAGACAACTTTCCCTCAAATACCATCCAGACAGGAACAAGGGTGACGGAGAAGCATTCAAGAAGGTAACAGAGGCATACCAACAACTTCGAAGCGAAGAAAAGAAAAAAGACAAAATCTCAGAGAGTGAAGTTGCCACCAAGTATTCTGATTTTTGGAAAAAATACGACAAGGGAACAAGTAGTGAATTTAACTTTGGTCCAAACTTTGCAGAGTTTAGACGAGATTTTGGGGCAAGTGCAACTCAGGATTATGAACACAATCAGGAAAAGGAGGGCTCTCCCATCAGTACGCATCTCATACTATATGGCGGGCTTGGTGCCCTGGCACTCTGGATAATTTTATCAACCATATTCAAGTAATATCTTAAGGGATTAATACATAGTCAGACAAGAAAGATTCATGGAAGATGACAAGGCAAAAGAAAAAATGCGCACAGGCTTTACAACAGGAACATGTGCAACAGCAGGTGCCAAGGCAGCACTTTTTTGCATAATAAACCAAGAAAAGATTGATGGTATCGATGTAACGCTTCCAAAAAAATCACAAATCAAAATAAAAATATCTGACTGCAAATTTGAAAAAAACTCTGCTACTTGTACCGTAATAAAAGATGGTGGTGATGACCCTGATGTAACACATGGTGCAGAGATAATAACTCAAGTTACACTTGACCAAAATGTAGGTCAAATAGAAATTGATGGAGGAGAAGGAGTTGGAAGAGTCACAAAGCCAGGACTGGGACTTGACATTGGTTCTGCAGCAATAAACCCAACTCCAAAAAAGATGATACGTGAAAACATTTCAGAGATAGCACAAGATATTCTTGCAAAAAATGGAATCAAGGTACTGATAACAGTCCCAAAGGGACGAGATCTTGCAATAAAGACAGACAATCCCAGGCTTGGAATACTTGGAGGCATCTCAATTCTTGGAACAAGTGGCATAGTAGTTCCATATTCTACGGCTTCCTTTGCAGCATCAATCAGACAAAGCATAGAGGTGACAAGGGCAATGGGAGACGATACCGTAGTATTGACAACAGGAGGAAGAAGTGAGGATTATGCAAGAAAGATAATCCCTCTGCCAGACCATTGTTTTGTCCAGATGGGAGATTTCTCAGGATATACAGTTCAGGTCTGCGCAAAAAAAGGCATCAAAAAGGCCCATGTTGCTGGCTTTATAGGCAAGCTTGCAAAGATGGCAATGGGCGTAAA
>JAGWGS010000002.1 GCA_028867235.1 Nitrososphaerota archaeon
TCAGCTACTAGACCAACCAAGTCTCAATCTCAACCACTATCTGATTCCATGGTAACATCTGAAACATTCTCAGCTACTAGACCAACCAAGTCTCAATCTCAACCACTATCTGATTCCATGGTAACATCTGAAACATTCTCAGCTACACGTCCTATTACCACCAGATCTCAACCACTATCTGATTCCATGGTAACATCTGAAACATTCTCAGCTACTAGACCAGCTACTACCAAGTCTCAACCACTATCTGACAACCTACGCATTACTGATTCCATCTCATTTAGTGGTTCAATTATACTCAAGACAATCTCTGGAAGCTCATTTGTATCTGGTGCATCGTATCTTATAATACCAAATCCATCAACAGGTAAAGGATCTGTTACAGTTACAGATACTGCAAACAATGGCATAATCAAGATTGTATCTGCACTCTATGGTACATACAATGTAACCCAGACCACAACTCCATCATCGTATAGCGTTCTAGTACCATCTAATTTTGTTACAGTATCATCAGATCATAACAACGCAACAAACACATTCACAATGATATCTACTAGTACCAATATATCACAACTATCAGCTACCAAATCCGAATCCCCAGATCTCAATTCTACAACTCTTGATACTTGGAAGAATACATATCAAGTGAAGATAATCAATGGTTCACAGACGGGTACGTTATCTACAGTACATGAATTACCCTCACTAATTGTAGCAGGTTCACAAAACACCAATGCAATAAACTCTGCAATTTCTTCCCAATCATCAATTAGTCTGGCTACAACGTTATCCCAGCTAACATCAGGCACCGCTGTGATGGATACACTCAAAGTGCCAAACTATACAATGCCTACCTCGTCTAGTCTTACGGTGGTCTTGCCTTCCTTTGTGGCCTCTGGTTCTTCAAGCAATAGCCAATTTGTAACCACACCATCTATTCCAAAAATTACTCCAGGGCAACAATTCATACTTCCAGTACAGAGTAATTCCATATTATCCACAGGTGGATTAAAACAAATGAATATCACACCATCTAGTTCAGTATCCTCTACTGGAAACGCAAAATCAGAATGGTTTGTTGTAGAGAGCAACAATCAGGTGCCATCAAGTATAACCCAGCTATCTAGTAGTGGAATCACAGGTGATACAGCATTGTTTGTACAAGTAAAATATCCATATGAAGATACCAATACTGGAATCAACTGGAATAATCCATCCAACTTTGCAACATCGCCCATACTGGATGTCTATGTATCAAAGTCATTAGGCTCAGTACAAAAAGATGCAAATGGTTGTCCAGTGGTTACTGTATACACACTTGTAGGATCTACATGGACATCATCAGGAATAACCGTATTGTCAACAACTTCTGTAGACTCGTCACAATGTGACATCAAGTTCCAGACTCCTCACTTTTCTAGTTTCAGTGTGGTGGCAAGTACATCATCTGGAGGTACAAGTTCAGGAACATCATCTAGTGGAACAGGCACATCATCTAGTGGAGCAAGTTCAGGAACAGGAGGTGGAGGTACTGGAGTAGGATTTGGAGTAGGTACATATGGCACGTCATCAAATGGTACAGCAGCTCCTTACCTTAAGATAGAAAAGATATCTTATGATACCTGTTACAAGCAGATTGCAACAATCCAGGTTGCAACAGATGCAAGTGATGTAGATCCAATGGTGATTGTTCGCACATCTGTGACTGGTGTAGTAAGTGCCAAGCTAACAACAGACCAGCCGTTTGCACAAGAAAATACCAATTCCACCATACGCCACCTAGTATACCAAGCCTCGCTCTCTCCAAAAGAGACATCATTTGAGGTAGTTGCACTAGAGTCTGTAAACCATAACATATTCTCAGTAGGAAAGACAGTAAACGTCAATGGTTGTGGAGAGAACCTGGACTATACTCAGACTGAACCTTCAGCCTCTCCTGTACCCGTTGATCTATCTGCACCAAAGATATTTGATATACGAGTTCAAATAGGAAATGGAACAAAGCAACCTGCCGATTCTACACAATTTGTAGACAATAAGCCACTTGTAGTGTATGCAATTGTGGACACGCCAACACAGATAACATCATCTGAATTGCGATTTGCAGATATTTCAGATAGCTCTGGACAATACAATGGAATCACAATGGATGTTGTACCATTACAGATATCAAACAGCACATATCTCTTGTCCGGAATAATTAATTCAGACCAATTAAAGACACCTGCAATCAAGTACTGGATACATGTAGAAAACAATGCAAACAAGAAAATGGATTCAGACACTTATACCATAGGAGTAAAACCAGCCTATCCAATTCTTGGTGATATAGATCTTGATGCCAAGGCTGCAAGAATGGAGGGTACAATTGGTCATCCAACTGCATACTTTAGCAACAACTCTACCGGACCAGTGTATGGTAATATAGAACTAGCAGTAAATGGAACTGTAGTATACACCTCACCATCTCAGATATTCAATGTTGGACAGACCGCGATACCTCTCCAATGGAAGGCCATTACAGTTGGCAAGGTCTTAACCTACCAACTGCAAGCAAGGGCAGAGATCTTTGGTAAGGAAATTGTAGATACCATCCCCTCTCATGTATCTACATTCCCAGGAACTGACAACATCTACTTGTCTCATATGACCAGTGTTAATGATGTATCATTATCCAATGTAACTATAGCACGAGCATCAGTGCTATATTCTTCATTTGTAAATGACGGTACAATGAGATACAAGGTAACTTCACCAGACGGTACATGTGTAATTGGGCCATCAAATAGCTGCCTTGTCTCATCATCTACTCTAGGAAATTCAGGAGGAATAAAATCAATCACACTTGGAGACCAGGTTTATAGAGTAAGATATACCGGATTTAATGATGTTCTTGAGAGATTCTCTATAACCTCAGCAGATTCTCTTGCGGGTGATTGGAAAGTCGAGATTGACTCTACAGATACCATGATGCCTATGGCTCATGCAATGGATGATGTCATACTTAAGGTCAAATACAGAGCAGTAGATACTCCATTTATCACTGAAAAGCCTTGATATACAAAAACTCAAGGAAACGCTGTTGCTTTTGCCAAGTGGGAATCAAGCTCTGATATCTTTATTCTTTCCTGGCTCATGGAATCCCGATTTCGTATTGTTACGGTGTCATCTTCTAATGTCTGGTGATCAATTGTAACTGCAAATGGAGCACCAACCTCATCAAGCCTTCTGTATCTTCTACCTATTGCACCAGAGTGGTCTAAAAATGCATCATATTTTTTTCGTAGTATCATGTATACTTCTTCTGTCTTTTCAGCAAGCCCGTCCTTTTTTACAAGAGACAATACCCCGACATGAATTGGGGACAGATATGGTTCCAAAGACAGCACAACTCTGTCATTTTCCTTGTCTTCACGTAGTCTATGTTCTATCATGGTGTATAAACTTCGGTCTATTCCCATTGATATCTCAAAGACATGTGGTAAAACCTTGGTATCCCCATCCATTATCTCAAATTTCTCCTTGCTTACACTTGCATGATTCTTCAAATCATAATCTGATCTATAGTTGCACGCAACAAGCTCAAGCCATCCTGTGTTTGTCTGTACCTCAAAATCAAATGCAACAGTGGCATAGAATGCCTTTTCCTTGTCTCCTAGTTTTCTAAATCTACTTTTTGTTACATCAATTCCAGTCTTTTGGTAAAACTCTACAAGCAATCCTAGATAGTATGCAACAAGCTTGTTTGGCACCAAACCCTTGTCCAGTGCCTCCTTGCATGTCATATTTTTTATGGTATCATCTATCATTATTCTTATCTGGGTGTTTTCCACCTCTGCAAACTTGGCAAGATCATTCAGATTTTCAGGATTGCAAAAGACCTCTATTTCTGCCTGGTAAAATTCTCTCAACCTAAGAAGGCTTTGTCTTGGTGATATTTCATTTCTGAAACTCTTTCCTATCTGTGCTACCCCTATTGGGAGTTTTCCCCGCATAGTCTTGTATAACCTTGGAAAATCAACAAAGATAGACTGACATGTCTCCGGTCTAAGGTATGCCGATTCTCCCTGCGCACCTATTCCTACCTTGAACATCATGTTGAATTTGTTTATCTTTTCAAAATTTCCTTTACACTTGGGGCAAACAATTTTTCTCTCTTCTACTACTTTGTCAAATTCTTCAAGATCTGCACTTTCTGGAACTGTAATGCCTGTAATTTCTTCTATCATCTTGTCTGCCCTAAAGATTGATTTGCACTTGGTACATTTTGCAATTGGATCTGCAAAACTTGCAAGGTGACCGGATGCAACAAAAACATTCTCTGACATAATCTGGGAACCGTCAATCTCCCACATCCTATCTCTTCTTACAAGTTCTCTTCTCCATAATTCAATAAACTTGTTCTTTAGGTTGACACCTGATGGACCATACTCCCAAAATCCAGCCTGAGCATCTGAGTATATTTCACAACTTGGAAAATAAAATCCCCGTTCAAGCGCAAGTTGCATTATCTGTTCATAATCCATAAAATCACAATTATCTTGCCAATTCTTTTACCTTATTCAAGTTTCCGACATCATCACGTCTCTCATCAATCGGAGTCTCTAAAATTATTGGAATTTTTTTGCGGTTAATTGCCTTTATGATATATCTCATGCCTTTTTCACCAATGTAACCAAGCCCAATGTGTTCATGTCTATCCAGGTTACTTCCAAGCTCTCCCTTGGAGTCATTTAGGTGCAATATCTTCAAGTGTTCAAATCCTATCGCACTGTCAAATCTCTCAAGTGTTGCAGCTGCGCCCTTTTCTGTGCTCATGTCATAACCAAATGCAAAAGCATGACACGTATCAAAACATATACCAAATCTCTTTGAAGGCTTTAGCTGGGCCAAGATAGAACCAAGCTGATCAAGATCAGAACCAACACTATTTTTTTGTCCTGCCGTATTTTCTAAAAGTATCATTACATCATCCGGTGTATCTATAGCTGCCTTGGTAAATGCCCTGATAAGCATCTCTATTCCCTTCTTGTCCCCCTTGCCCTTGTGGCTGCCAAGGTGTGCAACAATATATGGAATCCCAATCTTGCTGCATCTTTTTATTTCATCAATGAGAGAATCAAGGGATCTTGCAAAAGGGTCCTCATCTGGAGAGGAAAGATTTGGAAGATATGGCATGTGCGCTACTGTTGCTAACCTATCTATCTTGCTATTGGCAAGTTTTTCTTTAAAACTTGTTACATCATCACCTGAAAGGGGTTTTGCTGCCCATCCTCTTGGGTTACGGGTAAAGATCTGAAAAGCTGTACATCCGGTCGTAACTGCATTATCGACTGCCTTGTCTATTGAACCTGCAATGGATACATGCAATCCAACCTGCATGTCACTAGTTTATCTGAGGATAATTTAAACTCGTGTGAGATATCTGTTTTTGCAAAAAGTTCTAGTCAAATTTTTATGGTTAGCAAGAACAATTAAGACATGTTAAAGATTGGGGTAAAAGATCTGGCAAAATATCCTTTTTTGACAGAAGCTGGTGAGTATCTAAGAGATACCGGACTGAGTCTTGAACAGCTTGGCCACTCTGATTGGAAGCCCATTGTGGAAAAGGCATATGGAAGAATTGTAGTTGCCTCATCTGGTCAAATATATAATTCTGATCTTGATGCACTTGACAACGACTCTGAGCTATTGTCATTTATCGTTGCAATTATCTTGTTAAAATCTGCAGGTATGGCTACTCTGATCAAAAGGTTTTCACTTGCAGAATCACGAAGAGCAGAACGATATCTTCAGCAGGATCTATATGCAAGTAGGGAAAAGAAAAATCTCGAGTTACCATTAAAGATAATCCGCGATATATTTTCTGTAAATGTATTAATTGACAATGACGAATTTGTAATAAAAATACCTGACTATGTAAAAAGATCAGTACATTTTCATGAAAAAGAATGGAAGCTAGTAAACCGAAGAATTTCAAATGGATATGTGTATCTTAGTGCACATGAAACAGTAAGGTTGATTCGTGCAGAACTTGGGGAGTATATCAATACAAGAATCCAATCTGTAAACATTAGTTCTATACCTGAGAGCTTTAGACAAAGAGTTCAGGATCTTGTAGCACTTGCCAAAAAGTTTTCTGATACAACTTTTGTTTCATCTGAATATCCTCCATGTGTAAAACATGGAATTGAAGTTTTGGAAAAAGGAGAGAACTTGCCGCATTCTGGAAGATTCTTACTTGCTACTTATCTTCTCTCCAAGGGACAGACAGTAGACCAAATTGCTCCTTTGTTTAAAAATGCACCAGACTATAATGAAAGAACTACACGATATCAACTTGAACACATATCTGGCTCGTCTGGAAGTGGTACAAAATACCAATGTCCTTCATGTGAAAAACTTAGAAGTGAGAGCCTCTGTTTTGCAATTCCTGACTGTAATGGAATAATAAATCCAGTACAATTTGGTAAAAAGAGGAAGACATCATGAATGAAAAAAATACATTGTTTGTCGAGTCTGCATTCAAGGAATATTATTTTAATAGATTTGATTTGATACATGTACCACAAAAGGCATCTGAACGGGAATTTGGATATCAGAAATTCAACTCTGGAATGACAAGACATCTTGTGATAAGAAATGACAAGGAGTTACGTTTGTTGTTGATGAAAGAAGTTCCTTCTGATGTGTATTGTTCAAATGCATACTATTCATTTCCGGGCCTTCCAATGGCAGAAAAAGATTGGAAAGGTGCTGACTTGATATTTGATATTGATGCAAAAGACCTTGGGTTACCGTGCAGACAAGATCACACCGTATTCAAATGTAGCTCTTGTGGGCATGGTATCATTGGGTTCCAGCCAAAATGCCAACAATGTGACTCTACCAAGTTCGAGTCCGTGTCAACTACATGCAAAATCTGTATCTCTGAATCAAAGAATCAAGTAACAAGACTGGTTGATGTTCTAACATCTGATCTTGGTATAAAAAAAGAAGAGATTGAGGTATATTTTTCTGGAAATGAAGGGTTTCACATGCGAGTAACCAACTCTGATTATGAATCTCTTGGATCTCATGAAAGGGCAGACTTGGCAGATTATATCATGTTCAACGGTGCAATACCAGAATCATTTGGGGTTCCAAGGCAATCCAACTCCAAAGTATCTCTTCCTTCCACTGATGAGAAAGGATGGAGGGGCAGAGTTGCACGCAAGTTATTCTCATCAAAATCCAAGGCGCCAAAAATTTCAAAGGATATTATTGCAAATGGCCATACTACATTCCAGGTACAGCTAGATGAGATAAAAAAAACCATGGGTGTAAAGATAGATCCAAAAGTTACCATGGATATTCATAGAATATTTCGACTAGAGGGCTCAATAAACAGCAAAAGTGGCCTTGCAAAGATCCAGTGCACCGACCTTGATTCTTTTGATCCCTTTCAGAGTGCATGTTTGCTTGGAGATGACTCTGTGGATATACTAGTGGACTGTCCTACACAGATTAGACTAAAAAACAAAAAATTTGGGCCATACAAAAATGAGAAGGTTTCAATGCCAAAATATGCTGCAGTATACATGCTTTGCAAAGGTTTGGGAAATATATTATGACAAGATCCTACTTGACTTATTAATGGTATTTTGCAAAAGAAACTAGGTAGAGATTGATTTGACACAAAGTGAGGTAGTCTAATTTTGTATAATTCATCAACCCAGTCAAATCCACCTCCTCGTGACGCCGGAAAATATGTAAGAATTGGAATTGTTGCCCTAATTGCAATAGTAGTCTTTGTACTGACAAGCAATCAGGCAGTAGTCTTGTACATGAACTATCAGGAATTTGGAACCCTGTTTACCAAACCACTGTATTTTTCATTGTTATCTGCAATTATACTTTCATCTATTGCACTCATACGTGTAAATCTCAAGAACAGGTCTTCAATGTCCTGGTATGGCATAAATGTAATACTGACATTTTTCAAGAGGGGAAGTAGCTATTCTGTAACAGATAGCATACCAAGTTTCCGGGACTATAAACTGAGCATTCCAAACTTTGTAATCTGGCAAATCACAAAAGTCGTGCTTTTTGGGGCATTTTTTACAAATCTAATGTTTGGCTTTGCAGCCTCCTATCTTCTAGATGGTCATGATATTGGCCTTGATAATGTACTAAAGATATTCTCACTTCCATTTGTGACGCCACCAACAGATCCTGCATATGCTACAACCCATGTCATACCAATGATTCCATCACTTACAATTCTCGTTCCACCAATACTTGCAGTAATTGGACTCCGACTGATACTCTATGTTGGGCTGCACAACATCATCGGACTTGTAACAAGATATGTACAAGATGCTGCAAAGAACAAGCCCAAACTCCTAGATTATGTAGCAACAATTGAGGCAATAATTGGAATTGGAATAATCTGGGCTGGAATAAACATGTTCTTTACAGACCAGATTGACTATAACACAAAATATGCTATAGGTGGAACTCTTGCTGCAGGCTTTGCGCTTGTGGGATTTTACTTTGTTGACAAGTTCAAGTCTAGAGTAATCATTCTTCCATCAAGACGAGATATCTACATCCGAGTGATAACTCTTGTAGTAATTGCCATAGTTGCTGGTTCCATAATGATGGTAAACAACAGTATTGCAGATGCAAGAAAGATTGAGCTTCTTGGACCATATAAAGCAGAACAGATAGGTGTAAACAGATACCTAGGACAGCTAGACCAGATAACTGTAGTACCAAATGAAGTAAAGCTAAACTCAGTCTCGGTAAATGATATCCCAAGCTATGTATCTCAAAATAATGATCTCTTAAACAAAGTGCGTGTATGGGACTGGGATGCGGCATTTGCCAAGCTTAAACCCGAGATTGGCCTTATACCGTATGTTGATTTTGAGAATAATGACATTTTGCGATTTAATGATACTTTATACTGGACAGCATCTATGAAGCCAATTCTTCCCTCATCGGTATCTCTAGAGAACCAGTGGTATAACCAGCACCTTGTATATACTCATGTTGATAATGGATTTCTTACACTTGATGCACACGATGGAACCATAGTAGACAGCAACAAGTTCTTCCAGCAACGTATGATATACTATGGAGAGGGCGGGCTATTCTCAGAGACATGGGCTGCATATCCACAGAACAGACAAGTATCTGCAGAACTTAACAATGCCACATATCATGGAAGCGGAGGAATTGATGTCAAACCTCCAATTAGTCAGCTCTTTGAGCCAAACTTTTTCTTGTCATATCCCACAGAGCCAATACATATCATAAGATACAGGGATGTCCATGACAGAATGCAGCTTTTGTATCCATATTTCCAGTATGACTTGTTTGGAAAACAAATTGATATTCTTCCAGTAAGTGATGGCAAAAAGACATATTGGCTAGTGCCATTGATTGTGGGCTTTGATACTAAGAATATACCGTGGTCAATATCAAATCCATACTTGAGGCTAGTGGGGTATGCTCTAGTTGATGTTTATGATGGAAATGTACAACTAATCAAGACTGGTGATGACTTTTTCACAAACATGTTTGCAAGCCAGTATGCAGATCAGTTCATTGACATGCCCAAGTGGCTTGACAAGCAACTCCGATATCCAGAGGCACTATTCAACTGGAAGGTTGACATGTTCAACATTTATCATGTTACTGATACTTCTACATTTATCCAGGCAAAGGACTTTTACGAGGTACCAGATGGCCTTGGAACATATTATGTGGAAGCAAAACCTCCTGGATTTGACAAGCCAACATATGTAGGATTGTTATCATTAGAGTTGCGTGGCTCTCAAGGAAGGAACTTGGCAGGGTACATGATAGTACAAAATGATATGCCAAACCTTGGCAAGATGCAATTCTACCAAGTACCGCTTGATTCAAAAACGAAACTTCTTGGACCCTCTGCAGTACGTGAGGCACTTGCAAGAGATTCTGATTTTGCACAGCTTCAGACTCTTTTGAGAACCCCACGAGTTGGTGACAATATACTATACAGAATTGGAGACCAAGATGTTTACTTTATCCCTGTATATACCGCAGGCTCAGGAGGGGTTGTGACACAACTTGGAACAATTGCTGCAGTGGGTGCTGCATTTGATGGTGAATATTTTGTAGGAATGGGCAGTACACCGCAGCAGGCATTTGCAACATACTTGGCAAAAGTAAGTGGAGTGGCACCAGCAAATGTAACAGTTGCACTGCAACTTGACGAGTCTGCTAGAATGTCTACTATAAAATCAATACTGTCTGATCAAAAGATTACCATCCTTACTCCAAAGACAATCCAATTTCCACTCACATTTGAGGAAGGACAGGTATCATTTACACAACAATCTGATCTTGACAATGCAAAGAGTCTGATATCTGAATTTGTGAAAAACTTTGTTCATCCAAGCGGGAATAGGGTTCTCTTCTGGCAAGAAAATGGAACAGTAAAACTTGGTGCTGTATCAGTACAAGATAATGTACCTGAGCTACATTATATCACTATAGGTGTACGATAGATTGCTTCTAGTTGTAGACAATGGCTCTGTCTACACACCATCACTTGTAAATTCTATACAGAAACTTGATGTTCCGTTTGAATCACATGTGCACTCTGAGATATCATCTGTAGACCTTGAGAAATATTCTTCTGTAATACTATCTGGTAGGAGAAAAAATGACGCCGTCATGAATGCAATAAACTCAGGCTTGATAAAACACGCTCTTGAAAAAGACAAGCCTCTTCTTGGTATATGTTACGGTGCAGAGATACTTGCATTAACACTTGGGGGAACAATACAAAAGATGGCCTCATCACGTCATGGACTATACAATGTTACTGTGACAAAAGAAAATTCTCTCTGTGATGGAAATATACGTGCATTTGAGAGCCACTCGTACATGATATCAAAACTTGGAAGTGATTTTGTGCCATTTGGATATTCTAATGAGTGCAAATTTGAGATATTCCAATATGGGACAAAAAAGATCTTTGGAACTCAGTTTCATCCAGAGATGAGTCCTGATGGAAAGTTATTGCTAAGAAAATTTTCTCTGGTTTAGTTTTAATATTGTATAATTATCTTGTCATCTGATGGATCCAACACATACTCTTGATATTCCTCTGGTTCGGGAAGAAAACATTTGTCTTCCACTTGTTGTAAGTGCAGTCTCAAAATATTGGGGAGTTGACCTATCAATAAAAGAGGCAGCAGAGATTGCAAAAAAATACCCAAACATCAAAGGCAGCATACTAATTGAAGGCGTAGAACTTGCAGAAAAACATGGGCTGTCATGTATAATATCAAACTCTAGCATCAAGGAACTCAAGAAAATGATAGATATTGGAGTTCCACCAATTGTCATACTTCCTGGAGTAAAAGACGTAGTGCAACATGCATCCCTTATAGTTGGATATGATGACACTGAAAAAACAATATTTCACTATATACCAGAGCCTGAAAAGATTGGTGCTATACCTGAAAAAATATTTGATGAGCAATGGCAACAAGATGATAGATTGATTATACTTGTTGTACCACAAGATCTTATCTCTGACATTGGTTCATTTGACAAAGATATGATACAATCTAATCGCCTGTGCTTTGATGGGGAAAAACAAAGGCTACAGGGTGATAGTGTGAAAGCAATTTCTACACTAAGAAAAGCAATTGATACTCACAAATCTAACTCTACTGCCATGTGTCTTTTAGCCGGAATTCTAAATGATCAAAATTCACAAGAGGCAGTAGCGTATTATACAAAAACAATACAACTAAACCCAAAATATTATCTTGCATACAGGGGCCTTGGAAATTATTATCTAAAGGCAAAAGACTATGCAAATGCAGAGAAATACTATTCCTTGGCACTTGAGATAGACTCTGATAGGTTTGCCCCATTATACAAGAACAGGGGACTTGTAAGATATGAGCAGAAAAAACTTAAGGAGGCAAAGCAAGATTTTGTAAAATATCTAGAACATATGCCTGATGCACATGACAGATCTGGAATAGAGCAGGCAATATCCGAACTGTGATACCACAAAAAAGATTTGAAAGTATCCGTTTTATATCATAAATTTGAGGGTTGATGAGCGATTAAATTGAAACTATTGATACTACTGGCATCATGCGTAGTTATGCGCAACTATGTTGAAATATAACAAATGGTATCTAAGATATCATGCAACGAGCCACAAAGAAACCCAAACAAGCAGACGATCTCACGCCTGAAGAGATAGCAGACATTAAAGAATATGAATCCGATAAAGCCAAAGGCAAGGTAAAACACAGCACTTTAGAAGAACTGCTCAAAGAGTTACATAGTTAAATTGTGGATACTTGCACCAAATAAGAAATTTATCAAACAATACAAGTCATTGAGTTTTGATTTACAAAAAAGGGTAGACTCGGCACTTGTCGAATTAGTCAATTCTGAAAACCCTATAAAATTGGGCGACTACAAACCAAGTCTAAAAGTATATGCCTACAATCTTGATAAGAGTAATAGAATTATCTACTCAGTTGATTTTTCCAATAATATAATAGAACTGCGTAGAGTTGGCAGTCATAAACAAGTCTATGGTAAAGACTAAACAAAGTCTTAGGCTCACTCTTTAGGATACAAAAAGCAGATGTTAAAGCTTCTTTCTCTACAAATTCAAAGATCTAAATAATTTGTATGACTATTGAGGCTTTCTTCAAGTCCTGACACTCTATGGCTAGTCTCTTCCATTCTTTAATAAAGTCTGGTCACTACGCTGAGCGTTATTAAATTCATCTATTGGCAAAGTCGTTTTTACTTTGACATGATCTGCTGTTTTTGTTGTTTTGCTTTTTGAAGATATCAAGTTTTATCTACAAAAGAAATTTAACACTAGAGATATTTTTTACAATACAAATGGATTGCATCTTCTGCAAGATAGTAAATGGAACAATTCCGGCAAAGAAACTCTATGAGACTGGAAAGTCACTTGCATTTCTTGATGCCTTTCCGCTTGCTCGAGGCCATACCCTTGTCATACCAAAAAATCACTATTCCAAGATACAAGAGATGAGCAAAACCGACAATCTAGACCTATTTGATACAGTCCAAGTAATGACAGCAAAACTAGAATCTGTATCTTCTTCTTGTCTTATTGCAATACACAACGGAAAAGAGAGTGGCCAAGAGGTTCCACACGTGCATGTGCACTTGATTCCAAGGGAAACATCAGATGGTGCAGGTCCTGTACACAGCATGTTTTCAAAAAGGCCTTCTCTTAGCAGTGACGAACTTAATGATATATGCAATACTCTAACCGGAACAAAATAAAAGTGCGGAGTGCGGGAATTGAACCCGCGACCTTCAGCTTGGGAAGCTGACGTCCTGCCAGGCTGGACTAACTCCGCCCGAACAAAATTTGGTATCTAACATTATATAGTTTAGTTGACAAACAAATTCATGGATGCTAAATGTCCACAATGTGAAAAGGTTGCAGTTCTTGATGATGAGGCAACACATGTCAAGTGCATGCACTGTGGATTTGAGGCAAAATATGATGACTATCTTGATTTGATGAGGGAAAAAGTGGGCGAGATGTCCGAGAATTTTCAGTTTGACAGACCTGGCTTTTAGATTACCAATATGAGCCCTTGTCTGAGCAGTCCAAGTGAGCCCCACAATTTGTGCATATCATATGGCATGCCTGCATTGCAATCATTATCTTGTCACAGCGAGGACACTTGATCTGCTCTGTCATGTATTGCAAAACGTTTTGTATTTTTAAAAGATTTAGTGTGACGTATCATGTCAAGCCCCAAACGTTAATTAATAGTTCAAAGATTTTTTTTACTACTTGGCCACATTCAAGCTAAACATATCCGATAAGAAGGGAAAAACCATTACCAAAGAGGTA
The DNA here is from genome assembly GCA_028867235.1 of Nitrososphaerota archaeon. Lineage (GTDB taxonomy): Archaea > Thermoproteota > Nitrososphaeria > Nitrososphaerales > Nitrosopumilaceae > Nitrosotalea. The sequence goes on from JAGWGS010000002.1 coordinate 13,922, forward strand.
AAGGACAAGGAAGCAGGACCATTCTTGGGTCTAACAATAGGTACTGAGGTTGATGCTGCTCTAATTGGAGAAGCAGGAAAGCTCAAGATAACTGGTGGTAGCGACAAGTCTGGAGTGCCATTACGAGAAGATATTCACGGCGGTGCTAGAAAATATATCATGTTATCAAAAGGAGTGGGACTGCGAGAAGCTGAAAAGGGCCAGAGAATTCGAAAACTTGTACGAGGAAATACTGTATCAGAAGAAGTCTATCAGCTAAACTGTTTCTATGACGGAGAATTAAAAATAGAAGAAAAACCAGCTGAGACAGAAGAGAAAAAGGCATAGGTTAACATATTACGCATTTTCTAGTTTGTGCGTGCACTGGAAAGAAACTCTTCCTGACTGGTATGTAAAAAAATATGGTTACCAACCATGTGTGAATATTGGAACTGCCGGTCATGTTGACCACGGAAAGACCACTTTAATTCAAGCCCTCACAGGTGTATGGACGAGTGCACATAGTGAGGAACTAAAACGAGGAATTACAATCAAAGTAGGATATGCTGATGCTGCATTTTACAAGTGTAAAAGCTGTGAAGTACCACTGGGATATTCTGTGACACCCACATGCAACAATTGTGGAAAAGAAAGTGAGCTCTCACGAGTTGTAAGTTTTGTAGATAGTCCAGGACATGAAAGTCTCATGGCAAACATGCTCTCTGGATCTGCATTGATAGATGGTGCAATGCTTCTTGTTGCAGCAAACGAAAAAGTTCCGCAACCCCAGACAAAGGAACATCTTCTTGCATTACAGACACTTGGGATAAAACAGGTTGTCATTGTACAAAATAAGGTTGACCTGGTTTCATATGATCAGGCAATGGAAAACTATGCCGACATTTCCAAGTTTGTCAAGGGAACAAGTGCAGCCAAAGCGCCAATCATTCCAATCTCTGCCCAATCAAAACTAAACATAGATGCGCTAATTGGAGCAATTGAAGATAGCATACCAACACCTGAGAGAGACGACAAAAAAGACACTGTCATGCATGTATTAAGATCATTTGATATCAACAAGCCTGGAACTAGAATAAAGGACATCAAAGGAGGGGTCATTGGAGGAAGCATAATCCAGGGCACGTTCAAGGTTGGTGATGAAATTGAGATAAAGCCAGGACTTGCAAACGAAAAGACTGGAAAATACGAATCAATCTTTACCGAAATTGCATCACTTGGAACAGGTGCCGGTATAGTAAAAGAGGTAAAAGCTGGAGGACTGATAGCACTTGCAACAAAATTAGATCCGACAATGACCCGTAGTGATTCCTTGATAGGCTCTGTCATAGGCAAACCAGGTACACTTCCTGAGAATTCCTATAATGCAAAGATTGAGGTAAATCTGTTTGACACCGCAGTAGGCTCTGGAGAGGAGATCAAAGTCTCTGCAATACAGACAGGCGAGTCATTGAGGCTTAGTCTTGGAACTGCACCCTTGCTATCTAAGGTAACAAGTGTACGTGGCAAGACAGTAGAGCTACAATTCAAGAGACCTGTGTGTATCTTTGAAAACAGCAAGGTGGCAATAAGTCGAAGAATTTCTGAGAGATGGCGACTGATTGGTGCTGGTGTAGCAAGTGGTTAAGATAATTTGTGATTCTAGTTTTTTGATGATTCTTGTTTCTAAAAGAATAAAAAATATCTCTAGCGTTGAAACTGAGATTGGCGCACTGGAGTATGTTGTGCCAGACATGGTTGTAAAAGAACTTGAAGGGCTAGGACATGATGATAAAAAAAAAGCTCTGCACAAAATGCATTACACATAACACAAAGTTTGCCAAAAATATCAATCTCTGGCAAATCTGTTGATGATGCACTAGTCTTGTATGTAGAAAAAAACGGGGGAATTGTAGCTACAATTGATGCCAAGCTAAAGACACGGATAAAACAAAGTGGAGGCTCGGTTCTTTCTGTGTCAAATGATAAAATCATACTTGAACCGGGTAAACTTTAATTCTGGTCGAAAGAAATTTGTCTTAATGTTTGAGTACAAGGGTATCAAGATACAATGGCTAGGACATGACTCGTTTGTGTTGCAGCATGGCATCAAAATAATAATCGATCCATACAAGATTACAAGACATGACAAGGCAGACCTTGTATTGGTATCGCATAATCACTTTGACCACCTAAGTGTTGATGATCTAAAAAATGTCTGTACAGAAAAGACTGTGATAGTTGCTGCAAATGAATGTATCAATATGATAACTGGATTTGTATTCAAGGAAAAAATTGGCATATTGCCCGGCCAAGAAAAGACAGTACTTGGCACAAAGATACGTGCAGTACCTGCCTATAACCTAGATAAGATAAACTCTGATACTGGAAAACCATTTCACCCAAAAGAAGACAACAAGGTTGGATTTGTAATAAAGATGGGAGATGTCCTGATATATCATACTGGGGACACTGATTTGATTCCAGAGATGACTGATATACAGCCTGACATTGCACTTGTACCTGTAAGCGGTACTTATGTGATGACTGCAAAGGAGGCCTCCGAGGCCATCTCCAAGATAAAACCCAAGATTGCAATACCCATGCACTATGGAACAATTGTTGGCAGCAAAAAAGATGCAGATGATCTAAAAGAGATGGTAAAATCATGCCAGATACAGATACTTGAGAAGGAATCGTAGAATCTCTCCAGTCAATCTCCATGGATTTATAAACCCAAAAAATTCCATTCAGAACTAGTTTGTTACAAGATGCCAAACTATTCACTATACGAAATTTTGACTTTCATCTAAAACATCTACTGGTAATAGGAATTCTTGCAATATCATTTTCTATATCTGCAATGGTCCGCTCACAAGCAGCAGATTATGGATTCCAATTAAACGAGTTTGATCCGTTCTTTAATTATCGTGCAACACAATATCTGTTAGACCATGGTCTTGATGCATATGTTCACTGGCATGATGATATGAGTTGGTATCCAACTGGAAGAGATGTCTATAGTACTGCACAGGTACCATTGCATGTAACTGATGCAGTTCTGTACAAGATATTTGGCGGTGGCATGAGTCTCTATGATTTTACCATACTCTTTCCTGTAGTGTTTGGTTCTATGACTGCAATAGTTGTATTTGCTCTAGTTAGAGTATTGGGTGGAACAAGTGCTGGACTATTTGCTTCCTTGTTCTTTGCCTTGTCTCCTCCAATCATAGTAAGAGGAACAATTGGTTGGTTCAAGTCTGAGCCGCTTGGATTGTTTTATGGATTGCTTGGAGTGTATCTATTTCTTAGTGGACTGAAATCTACAAATAAAAAAGTAGCAATTGCAAAACTAGTTGGGGGTGGATTCTTCCTTGCAGTAGGCTTTGCATCTTGGGGTGGAATTGAATTCTTCCTAATACCAATGGCAATATTTTTTGTAGCCCTGCCGTTTATACGAAAAGATCACAACTTTTTGTTATGGGCAATTCCTTTGTTTGTCGCAGTAACAATGGTAATAGCTGGTGGATTATTTGCAAGACCCGGTCCATCATTTGTCTTTGGGGCACGCGGACTTGCAATGATTGGTCCTACTATATTACTTGTCATAATAATTTTTGTTCAAAAGTACAGCAAGGAACAACATAAAATACGAAACAGCCTGCTGGTGCTGGCTGCACTTTTGATAATAGGTGGTGTCATCATGGAGTCAAGCGCATTTCATACGGTAAGTTTCCGTTATCTTAATGCCGTCAACCCGTTTCTTACCTCAGAGGATCCACTTGTTGATTCTGTGGCAGAACACGCTACCCCAACACTTACGCAAAACTTTACCTACTTTTCAGTACTGATGCTGTTTGCAGGTCTTGGCATCTGGCTTGTCTTTAGAAATAAAGGCGATAACTCTAGGTTTTCAATAAGAAACGAGATGATAGTCTTTGCCTTGATAATTGGCATAGTTGGGGCATACTCTGGCTCTACATTTTCTAGGCTTGAATTACTTACTTCAACCTCTGTTATTATTTTATCATCAATAGGACTGGCAATTCTTGTGAGAGATATACTAGGACGCGATGTAAAACCTATCAGTACTGTAGACTCGAGGAAGGGAGCCGGAAAGAAAGATGCACCAAAGAAGACAAGCGAACTGCTTGGAAGGCTTCCAAAAATTGCATTTGTTGCAGTAATTGTTGCGTTATTGCTTGTACCTACACTTTACCCAGTAAATGCCAATTGGATAACAATGACCAAGGCCCCGCCTACCATATTAAACGGAGGATCAAACTTTGCAATTGCAACAGATGACTGGCCCAGTGCGATGAACTGGTTAAAAAATAACACTCCAACAGGTTCTGTAGTTGCATCGTGGTGGGATTATGGATATTGGGTGCAAACTCTAGGGGACAGAAAGACACTTGCCGATAATGCTACTATTGATACTAATGTTATAGCAAACATTGCAAGAATACTCTTGAGCTCTCCTGATCAGGCATGGCAGATGTTACGGGATTCAGGATCAAACTATGTGCTTGTATATGTAGTGGGACAAAAGTACACTTCACACGACCAAGACCTCTATGTACTTGGCGGTGGTGGAGATGAGAGCAAGAAACAATGGTTCATGAAGATTGGTGGCCTTGACTCTTCCAAGTTCTTACAAGATGACTCCTTTACGCCAACAGATTATTTCTGGAACAATACCTTACTTGGTAAGATGTTCCCGTTTACTCCTGTGACATATTATGATCCAAATACTCATAATGAATCACCGACATATTCTACAGGACTTACTGCTATATACTCAAAGACCATCAAATATCCTACAGATGGCACAGGTCCATTACGACTGGTGTATTCTTCTCCAAGTATTGATAGAAAAGACTCTGGCGTATTCTCTGAAGTCTTGATTTATCAAGTAAATCCTGATTACAAGCCAGGTACACAACAAACAACACAACCAAATCCTGTAATTACAAAGCCAACAAGTACATCATCTGCAGGAAATAGTACTGCAGTGATTAATACCAAGTTTGGACAAATAAAATTCAAGTTGCTAGATGATGTGGCACCCAAGACAACTGCCAATTTTATACAGTTAGCAAAATCTGGTTTCTATGATGGAACTGTATTTCATAGAATAGTTCCAGGATTTGTAATACAAGGAGGAGACAAAAATTCCATTAATGGCTCACGAAGTACATGGGGACTAGGAGATGCTGGATATACTATTCCGCCTGAGTTTAGCACAAGTGTCAACTTTACAAAATACATGGTAGGTATGGCACGAGGCTCTGATGTAAACAGCGGAAGCTCCCAGTTCTTTATCACACTTGATAATGCCCCATGGCTAAATAATCAATATACATTGTTTGGCCAAGTCATATCCGGCCAAGATGTTGTTGACAAGATAGCTGCATTAAAGACAAATTCTGACTCGCAACCTATTGATGCAGATTCTGCCAGAGTGTCAACAATTACAATCGAGTCTAGTAATAGTACAAAATAATATTCTGGTACAATATCGTATCAATGATTTTATTTGTACCTGTCTGATATGCGATATCTTGCATACTTGTCGTCTGGGGAATATTTTCCTGGATGTACCGTAACTGTCTGGTGACTACACTTGGGACACTGGTCCTTTAGTGTGTATCTCTTACAATCTGGACATTTTCTCATCTGAAAGTGCATTTTTCTAACCTTCTCTTGTCTTCTTTGATTCTTCCCTTGTAAACTTGAATGTGCCACCCTTTTTCTCAATTACAGTCTGGACTGTGGTTAAGATCGGCTTGAGTTCTTTTTCTGCCTCCTTAAAGTTTGGAGCTTCAAGTGAAATGCGGTACTTTGGAGCGCCTATGTATGTCACGGATATCTCCTTCTTGTCCTTTGTTGCATCTATTAGTGCATTTTTGATTATCTCTATGCCATTTGACTTGTTACATGTAAGCTCAAAAATTCCTCGTATCTCAACATGGGGAACCTGAATTTTTGAGCCAAGCTCAGCTATGACATCAAGTGCCTTTGATGGAATCTTTAGACCCTCTAATACTGGCATTCCCTTGGCAGAAACCTCTGAGAATGCATCATAAATGGATCCAAACTTTTCAGCTAGGACATTTTCTAGTTTGGTCATATCTGATTCGGATAATCCTGCACGGGACTTGAGGTTTTCAACCAACGCATTTTCTTTTTCACCCCGCTTTATCTCCAAAAGTTTCTTTTTCTTTTGATCTGATGATACTTGTTTTAGTGAAAGATCTATCTCAGATCTTCGTGGGTCTACACGCTTTACGAGAAGTACTTTTTTTTCTCCAATCTTGAGAAACTTGCCCACATTTCGTATCCAACCTGTTGCAATCTCGGAGACATGCAAAAATCCCTGAATATTGTTAAATTCATCAAGGGAGACATATGCTCCCTGATCTACTATCCTTGTAACTGTTGCAACAACAATTTCTCCAACTTCTGGAAAGTCCTGCACAGTTGTTGTCATGGATTTCAAACCTGATGTACATAATTTAATGTTGCTGGTTACAAGATTGGTCAACTTGCAAATATAATTTTCTAAAAATCGATTCCTTTCTTTGCCTTTATTCCTGACTTGAAGGGATGCTTGATCTCCTTCATCTCTGTCACAAGGTCTGCCTTTTCAATGATTTCATCTCTTGCATGATTTCCGGTAAGGACTATGTTTACATCATCTGGTCTAGTTGAGATTACATCCAAAACATCTTTTAGATTTATCAGGCCAAGATTTAGCGCATAATTGATTTCATCTAGTATTACAAGGTTGTATGCCTTGGAGGTTATCTTTTCTTTTGCAACCTTGAGTGCTTCTTGTGCCATCTTCTTGTGATCCTCAATAGGGCTCTTGTCATCTAGTATTCCAACAAAACCCTTGCCAATTGCTGTGAGCTCAAACTCTGGTTCTAGCCTCTTTGATGATGTCATCTCACCATAGTGCCATGAGCCCTTGATGAATTGTATCATGCAAATTTTATGGTTGTACCCAACTGCGCGAAGTGCCATGCCAAGTGCGGCTGTGGTCTTTCCCTTGCCCTTTCCAGTGTAAACTATCACCAGCCCTTTTGTCAATGCAGAACAATTTTGGTGTGTCAGGTAAAAAGATTGGGTTTAAAACCACAGCTTATAATGTTGTGTGGGAAAAATTTGGGTGATACTGCATGGTAAAAAATTACAATTATGATGTTGTTGTAGTGGGCGGTGGACCTGCTGGACTTTCTGCAGCATGGGGTGCTGCAAAAAAGGGTCAAAGTGTTGCTGTACTTGAAAGAGATGAGGCAATAGGACAGTATGTGAGGACAAGTGGAGTTACATGGATAAAAGAAGCTCAATCCTTTGGGATTCCTGCAGAGTGTTACAACGAAATACAAAACTATGCATTTTATTCTCCAAATAATTATGTCATAAAAAAGGGTCAGACAGCTCATGCTGCAGTGCTTGATGTACGAAAGACATACCAGTTTCTTGCATATGAGGCAGCAGGCAAGGGTGCTGATATTTTTCTTCGAACAAGTGTAACTGATGTGGTGCAAAACAATGGTATGATAGTTGGAGTCAAAGCAACATCACTAAAAGAAGAATTACAATTTAACGCCAAACTTGTAATTGATGCAAGCGGTTTCTATTCTGTTGTAGGAAGAACAATGGGAATTGTTCCATCGTGGAAGAGATTTGGTGCGGGTGCAGAATATGAAGCATATGTTGATAACACAAGTCCTGACACATGGCATCTCATGGTCGGCTCACAATATTCTCCTGCTGGCTATGCATGGGTATTTCCTCTTGGCAAAAACAAGGTGCGCATAGGTGTAGGGGTTGGCAAGCCAAACTCGCAGGTAGATGCAAGCAAACTTCTAGTTGAGCTGGTGCAGAAAAAACCAAGACCTCTTGATGCTCTAGGAAGAATTGTCCCAATTGAGTTTCATTATGGATTGATTCCAAATGAAGGACTGCGCCAGTCCACAATATCTGATAATCTTATCATGGTGGGAGACTCGGCAGGACAGGCAAACCCACTTGTGCTTGAGGGAATTCGATATGCAATCGAGTTTGGTAGAAAGGCAGGTGAGATTGGAGCACAATGTGTATCAAAAGGGGATACATCAAGAAAATCACTGCAATCCTATGAGGATGCCATGAGAAAATCCATAGGCTCCAAGATTGCATCTGCAATAAAAGTCCAGTATAGGTGGCTGGACCTTAGTGACTCGGAATGGGACAAGGAACTTGAGATAATTGATGAGTTGTCAGCAGAAGAATTTCTTGACTTTATCAAGGCAGACTTTGGAATGTCAAACATGCTCAAGCTTGCAGCACGCCACCCAAAACTTGCACTCAGACAATTATTTCAAATAATAAAAAACACTGGCAACGATAAAGAGGCATGAAGATACCAAGAATTGTTATTGCGGGTGCAACAAGTGGGGTAGGAAAGACATCTATTACTTGTGCAATAATTCATGGAATTCAGAACAAGGGATACTCTGTCCAACCCTTTAAGGTTGGGCCTGACTTTATTGATCCCAGTTATTTGACATCTGTCTCAGGCAGGACTGCTCGCAATCTTGATGTCTGGATGATGGGTAAAGGAGGAGTTTTGAAAAATTTTGTACAAAACTCACAACAGAATCTATCCATAATTGAGGGCGTCATGGGATACTATGATGGGTTTGATGGCAAGTCTAGCTATGCAAGCACATATGATGTTGCCAGGATTGTCAAATCAAACGTAATTCTCGTACTTGATGCAAGCAAGGCAGCTCGCTCTATTGCTGCTACTGCCATGGGGTTTGTAAAATTTGAGAAAAACTCAAGAATCTGCGGTGTTATACTCAACAGAATTGGAAGCAAAAGACATGAAGCATTATGCAGGGATGCTTTGAAAAAAACTGGGCTGCCAATACTTGGTGTCATTCCAAGAGACAACTCCTTTCAACTAGAATCAAGACACCTTGGGCTAGTTCCAGTACCGGAGAATAAGGACCTTGAGAAAAAGATCAAGTCTATGGCAACAAATATCTCAAAATTTATTGAAATAGATAAAATAATCAAGATCTCAAAGGATTCTCCTTTATTACCAAAAGTTTCTTCAAAAGAAAAAAGGAAAACAAAAACAACAATAGCAGTTGCACTAGACGAATCCTTTAATTTCTATTACCAGGGCAACTTGGATGTATTATCTGATCTTGGAGCAGAACTTGAGTTTTTCAGTCCTTGTTATGATACCAAAATACCTAGTTGTGATGGTATCTATATTGGAGGTGGATTTCCAGAGGTAAAAGGATCATTGTTACAAAAAAACCAAACCATGAAAAATCTTATAAAAAAACTTGCTCAGGATGGAATGCCAATTTATGCAGAATGTGGGGGATTGATGTATCTTACAAATTCAATACGATACAACTCAGGGAAATTTCAGATGGTTGGACTGTTTGATGCTGTAACTGTAATGGAAAAAAATCTAAAGCTAAACTATACCAGTGCCAAACCCAAGCCAGGGTCTCCGTTTTCATTGTCTGGTATAATCAAGGGACACGAGTTTCATTATTCTGAAATTGAACTTCTCTCAAGGGACTCTAAATTTGCATATGACATGTCATCTGGTATCGGAATCAAGGACAAGAAGGACGGACTTGTTGCATACAATACGCTTGCATCATACATGCATGTACATTTTGCAGGTTCGTCAATTGCTAATAACTTTGTAAAATCCTGTATGTTGTATTCTAGAAAATAAGTACCTTAAGCAGATCTCTTTGCTATGATTTTGTATAATGCGTTGACAATTGCTGAGGCGCATGGACTTCCTCCCTTTCTGCCAATGTTTGTTATATGTGGTGTATCAAGAGTACGCAATTCATCCTTTGATTCTATGGCACAGACAAACCCTACTGGAATGCCAATTACAAGTGCAGGTGATGTTATTCCTTCTTTTATCATCTGTATCACCTCTGTAAGAGCAGTGGGGGCGTTACCTATTGCTACAACTCCGTGGTCCATCTGTCTTGCTGCAAGTCTCATAGATGTCTGGGCACGTGTCTTGTTGAGTTTTTTTGCCTCCTCTATTACTATGGGATCTGATATGTTGCATATGACTTGATTTCCAAACTTTTTCATGTTATCCTTGTTAAAGCCTCCAATTACACCATTGACATCTGTTATGATGTTACAGCCCTTCTGAAGCGCATCTGTGGCGCTCTTTATTGCATTTTTGTGAAAGACAACCTTGTTTGTTCGCGCAAAATCAAAATCTGCAGTAGAGTGAATTATTCTTTTTACTATTGTCCATTCATCTTCTGAATATGGGTGAGAACCAATCTCACTGTCTATTATCTCCATGCTCTTGTCTTCGATGGACTGGCCTTTTTGCGTAATCATGTCTCTACCTCTTCTGCCCTCTCAATTATAAGGTCAACAATCTTTTCGTCGGTTCCAATGTGTTGTGTTATCAATATTTGTTTCATCTTGTGTTTTTCTAGTGCCGGTGTAAGGTCTGTATAGATGTCTCTTTTTACATGTGCTCCTTCGTGCAAAAAGTAAAAGACAACGACAAGTACTTCTGGGTCTCTTTGTTTACATATTTTTATTCCCTGCTCTATGTTGGGCTCTTCTATTTCAAGAAAACAATAATCTACATTTCTGTATACCTTGGCAAGCTCGTCTGTTATGTATTTGATTGAGATCTTGGCATTTGAATCCTTGCTTCCATGGCCAATCACAAGTACATCTACCTTGCTGTTTGACAGCTTGCTTTCTCCCTTTTCAAGTGCTGACTTGATTCTGTTTTCTACCAGTCTTACAAGGGTCATGTGCATTGACATTGGTTTTGTTACAAGAAACTTGACATCTGTAGTTGCTTGATATTTCATTACTTGAGTCACTGCAGCCTTGACCTTTTTTCCAGGATACAAAAAGTATGGAACTATTGTAAGAGAATCTATCTTGTTTTTAAGAGATTCTTTGACTCCTTCTTCAATATATGGAGGCCTTACTTCCAAAAAGCAATAATTTGCAAAGACATAATCTCCTTTCTTTTTTACTTGGTTACAGATTACTTCAAGTTCTTGGGCTGCCTCCTGTTCCTTACTTCCTCTGTCTATAAGTAAGATGCCGCGCTTCATGTATTACTCCTTGCTATTGCAATTGTAAGGTTTGGTGGAAACTTTTGCTTTTGCACTATTAATTCTCCGCCTGAGGCCTTGATTGCAGAGGCCTCTGAGACACTTGGGGTACCTTCAAAGCTTTGCACTATTTCTGATGGGTTTGGTATGGTTATTGTAGACAATTCTGACTTGTCAAAATATACTAGTGGCACATTCATTTCCTTTGATAATTCCTGTAATCCCTTTACGTCCGCTTCCTTTTTAATTGATGCAAACTTGGCAACAGAGCTGACACTAAGCTTGAACTTGGAGAGGCAGAAATCCATCCCCTCCCTTATGGTCTCCTTTGTGGTGTCCCAGTGAAGCCCTACTCCTATTACAAGTGTCTTTGGTCTGTATATCACAGAGCGGTCCTCTAGTTCCTTGCTTTGCAGTGTCTTGTCTGAAATTACAAGAAATCCCTTGCAGTCAGAATTTATCATCTCATCAAGGGAATCATAAATATGGACATTTTTTGGAAGCTCTTTTTTTGGAAGCCACCAGTCATTTCTTCCTGCATCTTGAAAGACTCCTATTTTTTCCTCATTTACCATAAATGCGCTAACCTTTGTTACTGTGGAATTGTCATCTATTGTCCAGCCAAACTCCTTTCCTACCAAATCTACTGCAATTGTCTTGTTGACATCTGCTGCAGTAGTAATCACAGGTATTGCACCAAGGGTCTTTGCTATTTTTTCTGTCAACTCATTTGCGCCTCCAATATGTCCTGAAAGTGTGCTGATTACAAATTTGGCAGTGTCATCTATTACTATGACTGCTGGGTCTGTCTTTTTGTCCTTCATATGTGGGGCAACAAGTCTTATCACTGCACCAAGTGAGAATATGCATACAAGTGAGTCATATCGTTGAAATAATTCCTGAACCTTTGCTGTTGTAGAATCTTCAAACCATTCTATGTCTTGTCCTTCTTTGAAGAACTTGGAGGGACAAAATATTTCCCATGTAGAAAAATTATTCTTAAGATGTATTGCTGTCTTTATACCATTTTTTGTTATTGCAACTATTGCTGTCTTGTCCACAATGTTACCTTTCTAGGTCTTAAGATATCTGTTACTCTTTGGATATATTCCAATTATCTTTCCGTCAAAATCAAACATTATTACTTCGATCTCAAACTTGTAGTCTGAATATTTTCCAAGTTGTGTATGTGCTTCTTTGCATATTGCATCAAAATAACCTTGGATTTTGTTCTCGTTTATTATCTCAAATACATGTCGTGCAGTGTTGGCAGATTTTATTTTGTTAATTGCATCTTGGGATGAACCACATCTTTTTGCAATCTCTGAGAGAAACTCCATGTCCACCTTTGAGCCCTTGACATGAGTCTGCTTGACACCCATTGCCATCTTTGCAAGCTTGCCAATAAAGCCTGCAACATGAGCCTTTTTGATGCCTTTTTTTGCACAAACCTGAACGGTATATCCTGAAAAGTCACCCATCTGGACAAAGCAGTGGTCCGGAAGAGAGATTATCTTTCTTGAATAATCCTCACTTCGTCCTCCTGTTGTAAGTACTACAGTATCATCGCCCATTGCTCTTGTCACCTCTATGCTTTGTCTAATTGAGGCTGCAAAAGAAGCAGTAGAATATGGCACC
>JAGWGS010000030.1 GCA_028867235.1 Nitrososphaerota archaeon
AAAAGGTGCGGCCCAGCATAGCCCATTTATTGCCTTGACTATAGGAGGCCATGTTACACTGTTTTTCATTCGTCCACGGATAGAAGAAAGCATAGATCGGAATTTTCCAATTATTATTCCAAATGTTATCGCAAAACTTCCAAACCAAATTATTGCATAATAAAAGATTGGCTCTTTGTGTTCAAATGAGATCTCACTGAGAATCGATGCAGTTCCTACAGATATTGCTACACCTACAAACAGAATGCCAAATGCGCGTCGTACTTCTAATGGAGATTTTTGCACGATTTCAAGTGTGATTCATCTTAGATATAATTTAAGAGACTGGAATTCAACATCATACAAACATCCAATAAAACGTTGAGTTTAATTATTAATTGGATTGCATTAAATAGATAGTTGAAAAAAGCGGTTGTCGGAATAATAATGGGATCAAGTTCTGACAGCAAGATAATGCATTCTGCTGCTACAATATTAGATGAATTCGGTGTAGCCCATGAGGATCAGATAGTTTCTGCACACAGAACACCAACAAGATTATTAGATTATGCAAAACATGCTGAAAAGGAAGGATTCAAGATCATAATTGCAGGGGCGGGAGGTTCAGCACATCTACCAGGAATGATAGCATCCCATACTGTAATTCCAGTCATAGGTGTACCAATAATGGTTTACAATGACAAGGCAAATTCTGACAAGTTCAAGTTTTCAGCATTTGGAGGACTAGATGCATTGTTATCAATATCTGAGATGCCAACTGGATCTCCAGTTGTAACAGTTGGAGTAAACAAGGCTGCAAATGCTGGATTATACGCAATAAAGATTCTTGCAAACGAATTCCCAGAACTAAGAAACAAATTAAAAAAACACAAAGAGACACAATACAATTCAGTAATCAAAGAATCAGATGAAATGAGAAAGATGGGCTTGACAAGATTTGCAAGCAAGAGAAAATAGAAACTAGTTTCCTCTACTAGATATTTGCATGACAGGAATTGAGAAATATATTGGATATACTTTTCCAGTAGTAGGATGGTTGTAATTCCATCTTTTATCTTGTGGATCTATTTTGATAAATTGTGATGTCATATCAGGAGACAACATTTTGTATGCCTCTTCGCCTATTGTCATTTGGTTTGGTTGCGCAAGAGGCAGGATTTTTGACGCAATTGTTATGCTATGGCCTATCAAATCAGGCTCAGAACCAAGAACAACAATTCTGTTTTTACCCACATCAATTCCAATTCGTATGCTTATCTTTGGCAAACCAAAGCTTGCAAACATTGGATTTAGAGAATGTGTTATCAACATATTCATAGATCGTGCACAACGTATCGCATTTTCCGCCATGTTTCCAAAATCTTTCAATTCAGGGAAAAATGCAATTACTGCATCTCCAGTATATTTTAAAACAAAACCAGCATGTTTTGATATAACCACAGACATTTCCTCAGAAAAAACCTTGATAAGACCTGATAGCTCTTCAGAACTAAGAGATGTGGCTATTTTTGTAGAGCCTACTATATCTACATACAAAACAGCGGTATTGATTTCATTTTCTGGCCAGAGGCTCAAAAATCTGCTAGAAATGTACTTGAGAAATGCCTGGGAATATGAGTCACTTTGTTTTCTCTTATACAAGGAAAAGTTTCGTTGGATCCTAGTCAAGCTCTGAATTACAAATTCATCATCAGCAGTAAGAATTTGGAATTTTTCTACAGGTTTTACCTGAGATACCACAGCTTCAAGATTTTCAAGTGGGACAAATTTTTTTTCAATTACGTCATAGTATCCTTTTTCACCTTCTATTGCTTGGGGTTCAAGCTTTACTTTGCTAGTTGTAAGTCCAAATGGAAATGTTGTTTTTTGCTTATTGGCTGCAATCAGTATGACACTATCATATTCACTAAGAGCTAATCCTTGTTCATTTTCTACACCAGAACTAATATCAATTATGCGGGAGATTGGAAATATTGAGATTTTTCCAGTATTGGAGTTTGAACGAATCACTTCTATGACATCATGTTCAGAATTATCTGACACTGTTGTTTGCAGTATGAATTTGTCTCTAAATTCAGATCTATACATTCCAGTACCCTTGGCAGCATGTACTTCTGATCCAACCGTAGCTCCCCGACTCTTTACTTTTACAATATTGACATTAATCCCAAGCATATCAAGTGCATCTGTAACAGCAGTCAAGTCATTTCTCGGCAGTTCTGCCTCTATTCGTATCATTTCTCCTAGCCGGAACTACTTATCACACTACCCATTTAAACTAGTTTTTTAATTATCGCATGTTGTCATCCACAGTGATACTTTAATTTACGACATGTCAAGGATTTAGATATTGGAATTAAGCGAGATTTTATACACAGTAATTTCAGAATATGAGGAACAAAAGATACTCTCTGAAATAGCACAAGGCCATAGTTCTGATATCATAAAAAGCATTTTTGAACAATGCATATCAATTATCAAAAACAAACATGAGGTAAAACAAGATACACTTGTTACAGTTGCAGAAGGATTACTGCATTACTTACTTACTGTAACTATGATTCCAAGCAAACGAAAAACAACATTCCAGGGAATTGATATAGACATAGCAGTCCCTGATACCATAACATTAGGAACTTCACCACAAGAAGTTGTCATAATATCGTTTCCAAAAATAAATGACGCGAAAGAGATAAACATGCAAATTGACAAGATACGAAAAATTCAACCAAACCAAGATAACATATGGTTTGTACTTGAAAAAGACATGAACCTTGGAATCAAGACATATACAGTACAGGACTCGATGACATTTGCAAACATAATTGATGATCTGAAAAGTTTTACATCAAACAAAAAGCAATCTAAATTAAAAATTTTTAAGATATAAGGGATTTCAAATCAATATTTTTTTCAATATGAGGTGTTACTGTTTCATAACCATCACAATCTTTCACAAATGGTAAAACTCCCAGAATATCAACTCGGGTTATTTCGTGAATTGTAAGAGGTGAGTTTTTTTCTTCAGGGCCACCTTTTTCATCATAGTTATTTACAACGATGCCCTTAATTGATATCCCATAATTACGACAAGTATTGACTGTCATCATAGTATGATTTAATGTGCCTAGAGTGGATCTAGTAACAATAATTGTTTCAAGACCAATCTCTTTTATCAAGTCAGACACAAAATAATCTTGAGTAAGAGGAGTCATTATTCCGCCAATTCCTTCTACAAGCATCATATCGTGTCGTTTTTGCAATTTTTCAAATTGTTCAAAAATTATTTTCTTGTCAAATGATAGGTGAAGTACCTTGCTTGCATCATACGGCGATACTGGAAGTGGCATGAAAATTGGATTTATTTCATTTTCCAAATCATTTACTTTTGCTGCACTATGTAAGATGGAAACATCAGTTGATCTAAATCCAGTCTTTGGAGAAATTCCTGTTGCAATAGGTTTCATTACACCCACATTGATGCCACGTTTTTGTAGACATGCAGCAAGGGCAGCCGTAAAGAAGGTTTTTCCTACACCAGTATCAGTTCCAGTTACAAAGTAGGATTTCACAAAATACAATCAGCAATGTTGTTTAATAATTAACTTATCATTATTAATACGACGGGACAAGACATCTCATGCGCAGTTTTGTCTGGCATCCATATACACAGATGGGAGACTGGAAGAAATTTGATGTAATATCAAAGGGCAAAGGAATGTGGCTATATGACACATGTGGGAATTCACTCATGGATAGCGTAGCAAGCATGTGGTGCAATGTATGGGGACATTCCAATGAAGAATTAACAAAAGCAATGATAAAACAAACAAAGACATTACAGCACTCATCACTGTTTAATTTAACAAATGACAGGGCAGAATCACTTGCAAAAGAATTGATAAAACTTGCACCACAGATGCACAAAGTATTCTATTCTGATGATGGTTCTACTGCGATGGAGATTTCTGCAAAGATGGCATTACAATATTGGCACAACATCAACAAAAAAAAGACCAAGTTTGTATCACTCGAGAATGGTTACCATGGGGACACCATAGGAACCATGTCATTAGGATATGTACCGTTATTTTTTTCAAAATTCAAATCTGTACTATTTCCAGTTCTACAAACTCCATCACCAAATAGATACAGGATGCCAAAAAAATATTCTTATGAAGACTATCTTGAATATTGTATAGATTCAATTGAGAGAATATTTGTAAAAAATGATGACATTGCGGCTTTTGTGATGGAAAGCGGTGCACAACTAGCAGGTGGTGTCATAATATATCCAAAAGATTTTCAGAAAAAAATAGGCAAATTATGCAAAAAACATGATGTATTATTCATACTTGATGAAATTGCAACAGGGTTTGGAAGATTAGGCTCAATGATCGAATACCAGACACAGCAGAGTATTCCAGATATTGTATCATATGGAAAAATGTTATCAGGCGGATACCTGCCGCTTGCATCTACACTTGCAAACAAAAGAGTCTATGATTCTTTTCTAGGAGAATACAAAGATATGAAACATTTTTTCCATGGACATACGTTTACTGGAAATCCTTTGGCATGCGCAACAGCATTATCAAATATCTCATTATACAAAAAACACAAATTGATATCTAAAATTAAAAAACGTACAACGCAAATGCAGTCGTACATAGACGACATTACAGACTTGAAACTAGTCGGAGATGTACGACACAAGGGAATGCTGATGGGAATAGAACTAGTAACAGACAAGAACAAAAAAACTCCCATATCTCCAGATAAAAAAATACCGCAAAAAATCTTCATAGAAGCAAAAAAACACGGGATTTATCAAAGAACATTAGGAAACATAATCATGATAGTGCCTCCTCTTGCAATATCAGAACAAGAATTAGACTATATGATGAGAGGAATCATCAAAACAATCAAGAATGTCACACATTTAGCATAAGTTCAATCTCAGTATAACTTGCCAGATATTTGCTTGTTTGTAATCTAATCATTTAAAAATATCCCCACGTATATTGTAAACCATCACAAAGTGTCAGGTTTACAATTAAAAAAATATTAATTAATGGATTGAAAACCAACCTTACTAAATGTCTAGTGAGATCGAATTCATAACAGCATGTAAAGAAAAGGTTCTAGCAGGGCAAAAAATCGCAAAAGAAGAATCCGGCAGACTAATCAACACGCCTGAAGAATACTTGCAAACTTTGTCCAATGCCGCAAATGAGATCACACGAAAACTATGTGGTAATATAGTAGATGTAGAGTCATTGATAAATGCGAAAAAAGGCAAATGCCAAGAAGATTGTTCATTTTGTTCACAGTCAGCATTTTACAAAACAGATATTGATACATACAGATTGTTACCACCCGAGACAATAGTCCAAAATGCAATGCTCGCAAAAGATGATGGAGTGAAAAGCTTTTGTCTTGTTTGTGCATGGCGTGGACCAACAGAAAAAGATTTTGAACAAATTTCTTCAATAATAGACAAGATCAACCAAGAGGTCGGAATTGAGGTAAATTGTTCTTTAGGTTTTATCACTCAAGACATGGCACTGAAACTAAAAAAACTCGGAGTGAAGCGATACAACCACAATCTAGAAGCTCCAAGAAGTTTCTTTTCTCAGATATGCACTACTCATACATATGATGATAGAATGGAAACCAACCTTATTGTTAAAAATGCAGGTTTAGAATTGTGCTGCGGTGGCATAATAGGAATGGGGGAGACAAGAATGCAGAGATTAGAGCTTGGATTAGACCTTGCAGGGCTCAGTCCAGAAGAATGCCCAATCAATGTATTAGTACCACAGAAGGGAACCCCACTTGAGTTACAGACAAGACTGTCAATATCTGAAATACTTAGAACAATAGCTGTCTTTAGATTCTTGATGCCAAAAACAATATTGAAAATAGCTGGAGGGCGAGAAGTTTATCTTTCAAATGATCAAGAAAGAGCGCTACTTGGAGGTGCAAACGGCATAATCACTGGAGGATACCTTACTATTGGAGGAAATTCACCACCTGATGACTTTCAAATGATATCGAAAATAGGCCTTGAAGCCTAAAACTAGTTTTATCAAAGAAAAATTAAAGGATATTAAAGAAAATAACTTATACCGTACACTTGTTTACAACAAGGTTACCGGACCTTACATCACAATCAATGGTAAAAAACACATAAATTTATCATCCAATGATTATTTAGGACTTGGTTTCAAACCAGTTGTATCACAGATACAATCAAGTTCAAGATTAATTGCAGGAAATGACCTATCATTTAAGAAATTAGAAAATATCCTATCACATCACAAGTCAAAAGATGCTGCACTAGTATTTCCAACCGGATATATGGCAAATCTTGGAATAATTCCTGCGCTGACTCAAAAAAATGATCTAATAGTAAGTGATGAGCTAAATCATGCAAGCATAATTGATGCATGCAAATTATCACCTGCAAAAAAAACGATCTATAAACACAACAATATTACAGATTTGGAAAAAAAATTACAGAACAAGGCCAAACACAAATTTGTAATAACAGAAGGCATCTTTTCAATGAACGGTGATTTTGCAAAACTTGATGATATTGCAAAAATATGTAATGAAAATAACGCGTTTTTATTATTAGATGATGCACATGGAGATTTTGTAGCAGGTAGAGATGGAAAAGGCTCTGCGGATCATTTTAGAGTTACAAAAAACGTCGATGTATACATAAGTAGTTTAAGTAAAGCGCTGGGTGCATTTGGAGGATACATTGCAGCAAGCAAGGAAATAATCGAACTTGCCATAAACACATCAAGATCGTTTATTTACACATCCGCATTGCCTGGTTTCTTGGCAGATTTTGCATTAAAAAGAATTCAGACAAACAGAGAGAAAAACAGACTAGGACTATGGGAAAAAACAAGACTGTTTACTTTAGGTTTGAAATCCATGGGATACAACATAGAATCACAGAGTCACATAATACCAATAATAACAAAGGACGAGAAAAAAACACTAGAATTTGCCAAATATTTAAGAGAGAACAGAATATTTGCACATCCCATAAGATATCCTACGGTCAGCCAAGGAGAAGCCAGAATAAGAATATCCATAACAGATTGGCTCACAAAAGACATGCTATTGCAATCATTAGATACATTAGAAAAAGCAGGAAAGAAATTTCAAGTTATCTAAGTATTGATTTGGAAGAGATTTGGAACAAGGTATTAATAAAAAAACTACACTTGTAATGCAATGGTAGAACTTAGCATAGGCATTGCAGCAATAGCAGGATTGAGTTCATTTCTTGCACCATGTATTTTACCAATGATTCCAGCATTTTTAGCATATATTTCAGGAAGTACCATAACAGAACTTCAGAAAAACAATGGTACTGTGAACATTGCAATAAACAGACTCAATATAATAATGAATACATTATTTTTTGTAGCAGGATTTACGATTGTATTTTCCATACTAGGGGTAGTTTTAAACAGTGTACTTGCAACAACTACAGGCACACTTTTTACAAATTTTAATCACATTGGTGGTATCATAATAGCAGCATTCGGAGTGTTCATGTTATTATCTTCCAAAATATCAAAACTTAATTTTGAAAAAAAGATCATACCAAATAGAACAAAATCAAGTTATCCACTCTCGTTTGTATTTGGTCTTGCATTTGCAACCGGCTGGACACCATGTATAGGACCAATACTTGGCAGTATTTTGACTCTTGCTGCTACAACTCCTAGTCATGCATTTTTGTTACTTCTTAGCTATTCACTTGGATTAGGGATTCCATTTATCATAATGGGAGTATTTTTTTCCAGGTTCACCCGATTCATAAGATCAATGAGTCGACATCTCAAATATTATACAGTCATAATGGGATCTCTTATCATCACACTAGGTATTCTAGTATACACTAATCAACTTGCTGCAATTGCAAGTTTTCCACTATTAAACAATCTGTTATTAGGATAAAAATATGAGAAAAGAGATTAAAACCGCAGCAATTTGTGCGGTAATCATAGTTGTTCTGATTGTAGGTGTAGAAGTATTTTTGACATCATTAGATAAAACAACTCAAAATAATGGAAATTTTGCAGCTATAAACGGTACAAGACTTGAAACAAATAATATTGTAAATACATCGTCATACCAAGATGAAAGTGATTATCCACTTGCTCCAAGTTTAACAGGAATTGCAGGTTACATAAATACAACTCCGGAAGAATTACAAACAAAAATGAAAGACAAGGTGGTATTGTATGATTTTTGGACGTATAGTTGCATAAACTGCATCAGAACATTCCCACATCTTAAAGCATGGAATGACAAATATGCAGACAAGGGATTACTGATAATAGGAGTACACTCTCCAGAATTTGAATTTGAAAAAGATCCCAACAATGTAAAAATGGCAGCGCAAAAATATAATTTGACATATCCGATAGTATTAGACAGTGATCATAAAACATGGGATGCATTTTCAAATAGATATTGGCCAGCAGAATACATAACAGACGATATGGGTCATATACGACATACAAACTTTGGAGAAGGAGATTATGATCAAACAGAACAAGTCATACAAAAATTGCTTGATCAGAGAGCACACAGACTTGGGCTAAATATCACAGCAGATCAGGGCTTGGTAAATTTACAAGAACACCCATTTTCGCTATTTCAGACTCCTGAGCTTTATTTCGGATATGATTTTGCAGATGGAAGAAACTATTTTGGCAACCCAGAAGGATTTCAACCAGAAAAAATAGTTAGCTATACCCTACCTTCTGAATTACAAAAAGATCATTTTTATTTGGACGGTCAATGGCAAAATCTTCATGACAGCATGAAGCTTGCATCAGATGATGGAAAAATAGTCCTTCCATATTCTGCCAAAGATGTGCACATAGTAGCATCAGGAACTGGCAATCAAATCCAAGTTTTGCTAGATGGCAAAACAATTACAGGTAGTGACCAAGGCCAAGATACCAGAAATGGATTAGTTACAATTTCAGAGAACAGACTGTATAACATAGTGTCTTCTCCGCAGGCAGGCTCCCACACTCTTACCATAATAGGCCATCCTGGTTTTCAAATATACACATTTACCTTTGGTTAATCAGTATATTATATTTCTAAATTCGAATTTAGAAACATTAAAGCCAATTATCGGTGTAACTGCAGTAGACTGTAACTGTAGTTACACATCAAGTAAGAACATGAGTGTTTAAAGCATCATTGTGAATCATGCGCAGTAACAAATGAACTTTACAAACAAATGGAACGTGCAAAAAGAGAGTATTTCTCAAAAAGTAATGGACAAGGTAAAACCAGATGCCCCATTAAAACCAAAGATTGACGAGGCTCAGAAAAAATTACAATTACAAATAATAAAACTAGATTCCATCTCAAGAAAACTCAAGGAAAAAGATGATTTCATATTCAAAAAAGTTGTTGATGCAGTAAGATCACATAACAGTGCATATTCTAATGCATATGCAATAGAATTGAACGAGATTAGAAAAATGAACAAGATGGTTACAGGTGCAAAACTTGCTATGGAACAGATTCAACTCAGATTAAACACAATATCTGAACTTGGAGACGTAGTAGTAACTCTAAGTCCATGTATGTCAATAATCAAGGGACTTGGAACAGGTCTTAGTGGATTGATGCCTGCAGCAGATTCTTCCATGACAGATTTGTCAAACATACTAGGAGAAATCATGTCAGGTGCATCAGTTAGTGGTGATAACACATTCACGTTAGATACTACAAACTCTGAAACAAACCAAATATTAGAAGAAGCACAATCCATACTAGAAGGTCATGTAAGACAGAGTCTACCTGATCTTCCTCCAACACTTGGTTCTACAGTAAAGGCTCCAGAACCTATCTAGAGCGTTTTTTACTTAATTCTACAAAATGTTTTTTTATCCTAGATATGGTCGGATAACTGTAACCCATTTTCCTATAGTTTGCAATCATCATTTTCCAGTTTTTTAATCTCCAGTGAGCTTGTTCTACCGTAACAGAATGAATTTCCTTGTGTATTATGCTCTTTCTACCTACTTTGAGTACTCCGGCATCTTTTGCAGTCCATCTCCTATGTGCAAAATTTAAACCAGATATGATCTCAGAAGGAGGCATCTCTATGAAAAA
>JAGWGS010000031.1 GCA_028867235.1 Nitrososphaerota archaeon
ATGCTGAGAGGTCCTGCTTCTCAGTCTGGGCCTGCCAAGATAGATACTCCTAAATAAAATATTTGTAGAAATTTGATGATTTGAAAATTGAAGATCTCCGAATGGTAGTTGATGAACGCGAGAAAAAAAGCGGTATTCCTGATCTTTTAAAACAAATTGGAGTCAAGGTGGAAATGATGAATCTTCCTGTAGGGGATTACATTGTAGCGCCTGAAACAGTTATAGAAAGAAAAAGTGTTAGTGATTTTATCTCATCTGTTTTTGACGGAAGACTCTTTGATCAATGTCATAGACTAAAAGAACACTTTGAACATCCTGCTCTAATACTAGAAGGAAATGTTGATGAAATAGACAACATAACTGAAAATCCACTCGTATTCTACGGTGCCATTTCTTCTGTAGTGCTTGATTTTAAAATTCCAGTAATTCCAACACCTAACGCGTCTCATACTGCAAAATTGTTAATATCGATGTGTGCTAGACAAGGTGAAGTAAAAGGACCTTTTCTTAAAAAAATTAGAAAATCAAATAATCTACAACAACAGCAATTGTCTATTTTATGCAGTCTTCCTGGTGTTGGGGAAAAACTTGCATCAAGAATGTTGGAGAAATTTGGCTCTGCTAGTAATTCTTTGAATGCCTCTACTGCAGAACTTGCCAAAATAAGTGGAATGGGAGAATCACGCGCACAAAAAATAAGAAAAATATTAGATGTTCAAAATAAAAACAGCAAACAATCGGATCAAAAAACATTGGATGTATAACAAACCGTTCAAATATGAAATATCAATTCTTATGGAATAGTTGCTAGTCTCATATCAATGGTTAGTTGATCATTACAATGATGCTGATATAGTTATACTTGATTCTAGAGGAAACACAGCATATAGTTATTCTCATATTCCAAATTCTCATCCTCTTGGAATTGAGAAGGTGATACAAAGTAATTCTGATGGTACTACACCTGTAATTGATAGTGATAAAGCTGCTTCTTTATTTGGTTCGCTTGGAATTGATAACTCGAAAACTGTGATAATATGTGGAGATTCTATGGATCCTGCAGCTACACGAATTGCATGGACTTTATTGTATTTTGGTCATACCAAAACAAAAATTCTTGATATATCAATGGTTGCTTGGCAAAACAATGGTCTTCCTACCACGAAAGAAATTACCAAAACCATACAAACAACTTTTACCCCCAATGTCAATTCGGAAATAAGAATTGAAGCAGAATCTCTTCGCAAAAAAATCAATGATGTAATTATAATTGATGCTCGTTCTCCACAAGAATTTCTGACAGGAAGGATTCCTAATGCTACGCTCTTTTCATTTACAGATGGTGTTGGAGAAAATGGGATGCTTTTTAAAGAAAAAGATGATCTTTCACATATTTTTAGAGACCAACAGATTCCTACCGATAAGGAATTGGTATGTTATTGTACTCTAGGTCATAGGGCCTCAAATCTTTTCACACAGTTAAAGATTGCAGGATATGGAAATGTGAAATTATATGATGGCTCTTTTGCTGATTGGATCAGTAGAGGATTTCCTCTTGCTTGACTTTCTTTTTAATTTACTGCCGCATATGGGACACTCTGACATTTTTTTTGATACTTTATTGCATGCAGGACAATGATAGACACTCTCTAAGACTGTTGATATTCCCTTGGTCATTATTGGAATGACTTTCAAATTCAAATGTTTTGCAACATTTGATACCGTATAATCGTCTGTAACTAGTTCCACATCTAATTGCATGCATAATGCTAGTACTGATATGTCTCCTTTTGATAAATTGGGAAGATCACCTGTTTGACTTGCTTTTTCTAAAACAAATTTTGTGAATTTTTCTTCTGGTTCTATAATCTTTAATCGTTCTAAATCTATTAGGGTCTGTACTGCACCATGGTTTTTCTTGATGTGTTTTATCTCTTCAAAAACTAGAGGAGTTGTAAAATTCTGTTCTTGTGAGGAAAATGGAACTCCAGCATAAAATGATGTGGCATCTAAAACTCTAGAAACCAAGCTTACTCATCTGTCTGAGACCTTGTTTTTTCAGTCTAACAAATACTGCTTGTTTTTTATATTTCTTGATTGTTATTACTTCATCAAATCTTGCAGTCTTGATTACTTGAGCATCCATGATTATGTTGGAATCGTGACTACTTATGATCTCAATTTTTTCATCAGGAACAACAATTGACGGTAATTTGTTTACCGGTGCAACAGGAGTTATGATGAGAACGTCTAAACTTTCATGAAGTATTGGACCTCCTAATGAATATGAATGACCTGTAGATCCGCTTGGCGTAGAAACAATAACTCCATCCATTTTTTGTGTTACTGTATCGCTTTGAAACTTAATCTCAAACAATGAAGTTTTTGTTAAATTTTGCCTATTGATGTATATTTCATTTAATGCAGGTGGAAAATCTTGTCCGCCGCAGGATGCAACCACTCTTATTCTTTTATCCAAAAAGATCTTGTCTGCAATAATCTGATCGATGGCAGTATCAATTTGAGAAATCGTTATCTCTGATAATATTCCTCGATTCCCGCCTACATTTATTGCAAGATTTGGCACCTCGTTTTCTAAATATCTAAAAGTTCGGAGAGTTGTCCCATCTCCTCCAAGTGTGATTGTCAAATCAAGTTTTGTATTCTTGAGCTCTTCCAAATCATTGACTTTTTTGGCTCCGTCTACTTCTACCGGAGAGACAGTGTATACCTTTGATTTTTTTGCAAGTAGTTTCTTAGCTACCTTTTTTACAGCATCTTCTGATTCTTTTGAACCTACCTTACTTACAAGAGCAACATTGTGAAGTTCCAATTAAAATTAGTAATTTTATTTTCACTTAAAAAGCATCTGATGGATTAAAATATTAATGACCTTTAATTCTGGTATGGTAGAGGCAAAATGAATTACGCACAACCTGTTTTAACTGATACAGAAACAATTTCAAATAGTCTGAACAATAAATCCGTAAAAATTGTAGAAGTAGATTATGATCCTGAAAATGCATATAGACAAGGCCATATCCCAGGAGCTAGTCTGATCTGGTGGAAACGTGATATCAATGATCCTGTTACACGAGACATTATCAGCAAATCACAGTTTGAGGATCTCTTGTCTAGAAATGGAATAACTGCCCAGTCTGAAGTTGTACTATATGGGGATTTTAACAATTGGTTTGCAGCATTTGTATTTTGGATATTCAAGTATTATGGACATGAAAAAGTCAAGATAATGAATGGTGGTAGGAAAAAATGGGAAATTGAAAAGAGAACATATACAAAAGATGAGCCACAAATACAAAAAACAAGTTATGTTGCACAGCCTCCTAACGAAGGACTTCGTGCATATCTTTTTGACGTAAGAAGAGCTCTTGATAAGAAAGATACTGTTCTTGTTGATGTACGTTCTCCAAAAGAATTTACTGGGGAGATAACTGCTCCTGCAGAATATCCTATGGAACATGCACAACGAGGAGGGCATATTCCAAATGCAAATAATATTCCATGGGCAACTGCAGTAAATGATGTTGATGGTACTTTCAAGTCAGTAGAAGAACTAAAGAAAATCTACGAAGGAAAAGGCGTTACTCCTGATAAAGATGTAATATGCTACTGTAGAATTGGCGAACGATCATCTCATACTTGGTTTGTTCTAAAATATTTACTTGGATATCCACAAGTTAGAAATTATGATGGATCGTGGACTGAATGGGGTAATATGATTGGAAACCCAATTGAAAAATAATTCCACCGACAAAGAACCTCCAATTCTAAAAAAAGGCATATTTTATGCAATACTTGATGATCCATCTTTTTTCATCATGGAAGATAAGACAAAGCGCGGTCTTACAGTGCAAGAGAGATCTATCGATGAAAAATATGGTGTAGATTCTGACAAGGGAATGATATACGACATGGATGGAATAGGTCATAAAGTTGGCATTAGATGGTATTTTTCCAAGGAAACGTATGGATTTGACCAGGTTCTCACACATGCCACCGAAATGGAACAGCGATACCGCAAGATCCGCGAAGAAACATGCCCTGACTACTGAGAAGATTTTTAAACTCTTTTTCTTATACTGATGTCGGATGTCACTTCTCCTCAAAGATAAGGTGTACACTGTTCAATCTGCTACATCAAAAAGAGGTGTTTATCCTTTACACAGTTACAAACTTGGTCTTTACCGCCTTCCTCTAAAACTAGAAGATTCTTATGAAATTGATTCCATTGTATCAGGATTCAAGAAAGTCTTTGAAATGGACAAATTTGCTGATAGGGTCTATGCCACATACAGATGGACAGAAGAAAATATGCCAGATCCTGACGAAAGAGGATACAAATCAATAGATCTTGAAGTTCAAGTTGAGATTGTAACTGGAGAAGTTGTTGATATGATATACCAAATTTATCCAGTTGAAAAATATGGTGATGGTTTGTGGGTTAAAGACTATAGAAAGAAAGCAGATGCAAATGCCAAAATGATAATTGACACTATTTTACGAAACAGTGTTCTTGCTGACAAGATGATTGATCATGAAGTAAAGACAAAACAAATGTTACCAGAACAGGCACTAAAGGAATTGGAGGAAATGACTCCTCTAGCTCAAATAGTTCCTAATGCTAAACCAAAACCAAAGCCTGCATCTCCTCCTCCAGGACAACAAGTTGCACAAGAAGAAGAACCTGTTGCAAATGATGGAGCTAAACCAGGACCAATTGATGTTGACTTTAAGAAGAAACTCAAAGTTGTTGAAACTTTTACTGCTCCTTCTAGTCACAAGATAAAGGTATTTGGTCAAAGAAAAGGAAATGAAGTATTGGGAATTTGGGGAGAATTTGTATCCGTGGATTATGATATATGTGTAGGAGATGGTGCATGTATTGATGCATGTCCTGTCAAAGTTTACGAATGGGCCGAATTCAAAGGACATCCAGCATCTGAAAAGAAACCATTGATGGCACGAGAACCTGATTGCATCTTCTGTCTATCTTGTGAGAACGTATGCCCAGTGCAGGCAATTAAAATTTCAAAGAAAGGATAGATAATTTCTAGCGGTACGGCTATAAATCCAGCAGACTGAAAATTTCACATGCTGACACATGCTATTCCAAATACTCTTACACAATTTCTTTGGAATTTGTTCCTTGGTATTGCAATGATTATTACACTTTACACGTGTAATTTCTATTATCTTGTAATGATTTCACGGCGTCAAAAAAAGACCAATTCTGTTGAATTAAAAGAAACTCCTAATGTCACAGTCCAGCTTCCGATATACAATGAAAAGTATGTTGCTGCAAGATTAATTAATGCTGTATGTGCACTTGATTATCCAAAAGACAAACTATGCATTCAGGTTCTTGATGATTCTAACGATGAAACATATGACTTGCTTGAAAATCTAGTCTCTGATTATAAAAAAAAGGGATTTGATATACATCATATCCGTCGGTCAAACAGGAAAGGGTACAAGGCAGGTGCACTACGTAATGCTATGAAATTTGCAAAAGGTGATTTTATCGCAATTTTTGATGCTGATTTTATTCCTCCTACCTGGTTTCTGAAAAAAGCATTATCTTACTTTTGTACGCCAAACATAGGTCTAGTTCAATGTAGATGGGGACATGTGAATGAAAAATATTCACCCATAACTAAAGCGCAGGCTCTCAGTCTTGATTTTCATTTCTTGATAGAACAAAAAGCAAAAAGTAACTCCCATCTTTTCATGAGTTTCAATGGCACTGCTGGAATATGGAGAAGGCAATGTATTGAAGATTCTGGCGGATGGCATACTGCTACACTTGTTGAAGATCTAGACCTCAGTTATAGAGCTCAAATGAAAGGCTGGAAGTGTGTATTTATTCCAGACATTGTAGTGGATGCAGAACTTCCAGTACAAATGAATGCTGCAAAAAGACAACAATTTAGGTGGGCAAAGGGCTCCATACAATGCGCCATAAAGTTACTGGGCGATGTTGCAATAAAGAAAATTCCGATTGATACCAAGATTCAAGCTTTTGTTCAGCTTACTAGACACATTGTTCATCCTCTAGTTCTTGCACAGTTTTTGATTCTACCTATACTTCTTGCTTCTAAAATAAATCTCTACATAGTAAGTGGACTGCCTGTACTTACAATTGTTGCATATCTTGCCATGGGGCCTATTGCGTACATGCTTGTAATTCAAAAAATGTATGCAAAAAAATGGAAGTCTAAAGCACTTTCTTATCTTTATTTGCTTGTGTATTCTGCTGGTATGTCAGTCAACAACACTGTTGCAGTATTTGACGCTCTGTTTGGAAATAAAAATGAATTTTTGCGCACTCCGAAATTTGGAATAATAAAAAACGATGATGACTGGAGGGATAAAGCATATGCACTTCCATTTACAAAAACTACACTTCTTGAGATATTCTTTGGAGTATATGGTATAATTGGTATGTTTGTTGCAATATTTTCCAATAATTCTATCTTTGTACCAATAATTGGAATACAGGTTGCTGGATTCCTTTACATTGCATATCTTAGCATTTCTCATTCAACATTTAAAAAAGGCAAATCAAGAGGTAGAGTCGAATCAAAGGCGGAAAAAATGGCAAATAGTTACTACAAAGCTGCATTAGCTGGCATAATGGGTTTGATAGCTTTGGGCGTTGTAATGGCGTTTGAGGAATACGGTAATACGATTTATCCACTTGATCAATCTAGAGGACTATTAGCAAGAATCCAAGCCACTTCAGATTCACAGTCTATTCATAATGATATTGCAACTGTAAAACAACTATTGCCCAAGTCTGGAAATCCTGTCTGGATATTTCCTACAGAGGAAACTGATTTTGGTTTGATGCAGCGAGATCTTAGTACAATGCAGGATACATTAGATAAAATCTCCACCACTTCTGAGGATAGTGCCGCATTTCATACTGGCATGCTCAATATTCATGCACAGGCAACTACCTTGGTATTCAACTTACTAGATGCTACTCCGTACATGTATGTTAGCATATCAAATATGTTGTTTGGTAGCATTTGGGTTGCAGTGATAATTGGAATATTTGCATTCTTGAAAAGGAAGAAAGATAAACTAAAAGATTCTGATGATGACAGCAAAGACTAAGAGATATTCAAATCGCGTCTTATTTCATCAACAGCACGAATACCGAAAAGATCCCGTACTTGTTCTATTCTAATTGCTTCTTTTACAATATCAGAACCAAGCTCTGTAATCATCATTCTAAATACATCTGTAAATCTAATCTCCCATCTGTCTGCACAATCTAAAATCTTTGATATGCTCCATTGCTTTACCTCTAGAGGCAATGGTATCTTGGTCTCTGTTTCAATTGAAATCCTGTCAAATAGATTTATCACGTCTTTTGTCTGATCTGCCATCTTCTCAATATCTTCTAATGTACCATACTTTGATTCTGAACGCATTCTAATCTTTGACTGGAACTCTGATAAACGGAGTAATCCCATCACTTCATGCGAAGTATTTTGAGATGTCTTGTGAGTAACATGTTTGATATCTTGTAATTGTTGGGAGATCTCGTATGTTTTTTTGTTAAACTCTGTAATTGCTGCCGAGTTCTTGTTTAACAATTCTGTAAAATCTGATATCTTTTCATCCAGATCTTTATTCTTACCAATAACATTTTCTCGGAAATTAGAAAATTCAGAATTTATGTTTCGTATGTCATTGCCAAGCTCTGATATTGAGTCTGTTTTCTTTATGAGTAAGTCTATTTCTGCTCCAACGTTTCTTATCTGAGATTCCAAGCCTGGTATGATAGAATCTGTTTTCGTAATCACCGAGCCAACCTCTTCCTTCAAACCTGTTATGTTTTCTTCTAGTGCAGACATTTTTTCTGTCTTTGATGATATTTCCTTTGTATTCTGCCTAACTTCTTCAATTTCATGGCGTAAATTAACAAGTGATTCTGTCTTTGATGATATCTCGCTTGTACTTTTTCTTAACTCGTTTACTTCATTATTTAGACTAGTGAGAGATTCTGTCTTTGTTGATATCTCATTTGTATTCTTTCTTAATTCCTCTACATCTGTACTGAGGTTAACAAGTGATTCTGTAGTCTGTGCTACATTTTTAATCTCTTCTCGTACCTTTTCTGTCTTTTCTGATATGTGCATTATCATCTTGGTGTTGTTTCTTGTTGAATCTATGTTGTCTGCAATACTCTGCATGATTTTGTTGGTATCTGGCATGGATTCTTGTTTATCTCGAATCTTCTCAACATGGTCTTGTAATCTTGTTATCTGATTGTTTATCTTGTCTATCATGTTAGAGTGTGCCTTTACCTGGCTCATTCCAGAAAACAGTCTCTGGGTATCTTCTTCAATTATGTTAATTTGTCTTGAATTTTTCTGAATTTGATCTAATGATGAATTTACAGATGATATCATGTCTTTAAGAGAAACCAATATCTTTTGGTTTTCTACAAATATCTTTGACATTGTTTTTACTTCAGAAGCCAGAATCTTGGTAGCATCTGAGATTGATGACATCTTTTTGACAACGTCATGTGTAGACTCTTTTGGTTTTGATTCTGTACGTTTTGATTTTGTCACTTTTAATTAGAATGGAGGCAACCGATAAAAAAGTTAGGTTTTGATTTATTATGGTACAAAAAAAGAACCAGATTAGTTGTTTACTAACTCTGGATCGTGTAGGCTCTCATGGAATGTCTTTGCTACCAAGCCGTTTGCAGTCTCAAAGAACTGTTTTGGACAAAACTCACAATTTAACATACATTACGGTATCATACGGTACTATTAATAACGAGGTAACTTTGCTATTACCAGTTGTCTGATTTATTTTTCAAGCTTTAACGAAACAGAGTTTATGCAGTATCGTAAACCTGTTGGCTCTGGGCCGTCCTCAAACACGTGGCCTAGATGAGCTCCGCACTTTTTGCATGATACCTCTACTCTCAGCATGCCATGACTTGTATCCTTGTCTTCTTTGACATTGTCTGCAATTGGTTTCCAAAAGCTTGGCCATCCTGTTCCCGAATCAAATTTTGTCTCAGAGCTGAACAACTCGATTCCACAGCACAGGCACTTGTAAACCCCTTTCTCCTTTGAATCATGATATATTCCGGTAAAGGGAGGCTCTGTACCCTTCATTCTACACACAAAATACTGGTCCGAAGTCAGCTTGTCTTTCCACGGATCGTCCTGTGGTCTCAATGATTCATTTATTGAGCCTTTTGGGATTTAATCCTTGAGTCTACATGTCTTTATTTTTCAAGCAGTCAGATACCCCAGGTATAATTCATCATATGATCAGTATACCCAATCATCATTCTGCAAACACCTTATCTTATTATGCCTTATAATATGACTGATCTCTACTTCTGTGCCAACCTCTCACATCTGACACTTTGTATGGGAGGTAACAAATCTTCACCAAATTGTTATCCTGTATCACATTGGATATTAAATAAAATTTTGTAGAACCTTGTCTGTGAAAGGCGAGATACTCAACAAAATCGAGTCTTCCGGAGTGAGTGGGGTAAGGAAGATTGACCTGAAAAAGGCATTTGGGAAGGACTGTGAGAGTATTCTTGAGGAACTAAAGGCAAATGAGCAAATCTTTATTGAAAAAAAAGGTGTAGCATATTTTGTTTGGACCAAAGAGAACTATGTCCAACATGTAACACAAAATGACCCAAAATTCAAACTGATGCTTGACATGTTAGCAGGCGTAAACCAGTCCATTGCAAAAGTCAAGGCACATGCAGATGTATTACAAGAAGAACTGGAACGAGCCTCATCAACAGTAGGCTCCAAAAATGATGACTTTGAGGGAGTCTTTAACAGTTCATTAAATGAATCATCGACATCCATAGGATGGGTTCCATTTGACAAAATCAGAGAGAAAGTTTGTGAAAATCAAAACCTCTCAAAAGAAAAATTCTACCAAATGGCAACAAATTTGATTGAAAATCACCAAGATAGATATGAAATCTCATCGGGAGGCCAAGAAGGCATTGTAATGCGTGGGCTTGTTCATGGCTATGTGAGGAATATCTAATGTATCCATATAATTTAGA
>JAGWGS010000032.1 GCA_028867235.1 Nitrososphaerota archaeon
AATTGATTTGGGTGTTCAGATAAATGGTCACATTGCAGATACGGCAGTAACAGTTTGTTATGACCCAAAGTATGACTTTTTGGTGCAAGCTGCAGAAACTGCCCTAAAGGAAGCCATGTCAATAATACGAGTAGGGGCAAAATCAAGTGATGTTGGGAAAACAATAGAGAACTCAACAAAACAGATGGGTGGAATACCTATTGCAAATCTTAGTGGTCATTCTCTTGAACAGTATACAATCCATGCTGGAAAATCAGTTCCAAACATATGGTCCATTGGATCATTTTCATTTCAATCTACAGAAGCGTATGCATGTGAGCCATTTGTTACAACACCTGAAGGATCGGGTTTTGTTCGAGAGGGCAGAATTAGAAACATTTTCTCCCTAGTTACACGAAAAAGAACAAAGGAGGAAGATACCAACAAGATGATTGATTTCATATGGAAGAAATTCAACATGCTTCCTTTTGCATTACGATGGCTCATCCCAGAATTTGAGGAAAAAAATGCAAGAGAGATACTTGACAAACTGATTAAAAACAAAATTGTAAGATCATATCCGATACTAGTAGAAGCAAACAATCAACGAGTTGCACAAGCAGAACACACATTTATTCCACAAGCCAACGGAGTTCTCGTAACTACTCTTTAATCATAGAAAGTAAAGAATTAAAAAAATAAATTAAAAGAAAATCTACTTGACAGGTTCGCCAAATATCTTATCAACCATCAACTGACCTGTCCCACATGCAGTACATTTACCACTGGTTTTAAAGACATAGTCGCCTTCTACAAATTTTCGTTTTACGATTTTGTTGCAGCTAGGACATTTTTCTACAGTATAAGGATCAAGCACCTCGTTTTTTTTCTTAAAGAGTCTCATTGTGACACCCCCAATGTGTTTCCAACCCCAATTATTAGTACGCATTGGCCAGGCTTGGAATTTTCTCGTATAACATCTTGAATTTGTGCGAATACCTTATCAGAAGAATCTGCAATATCTTTTTTCATAAGAGTGATTGCCTCTTTGATAGACTGTTTTATGACAATTGCATATATTGGAATGTTATGTTTTGTAGCTATTTCTTCAATCTCAAACCTTTCAGTTCCTATACCGCCAATTGCAGCTCCAAATCCATGAGCTACAGATCCAGTATCTTCACCTTCCAGTTTCAGTGCAGCGTCAACCATTATCAGCATGTCTACCTTTTTTTCAGAGATTATCTTGTCAAATGCATCTGCAGGTCTGCCAACAGTAGCAGCTGGTCCTTCAGCTTTTAGCAGATAAAGTTTTCTTTCCTCAAAGTCTTTTTCACTTAGGACAGTTTCAAGTGAGATAGATTTTTTTTCGGTATCAAGCATCATTTTTCCAACAATCATAGGACCTATTCCATCACCTATTGGTTGTCCCTGTTTGAATGCAGATATGGCAGTTTTTAGTGCGTCTGCTTCTTCCATAATAAATGGCATCATCATTTGTAAAGGCAAGATTAATGGAAAATTATTTTGTTTTTTGGCAGTCAAAAAGAAATGTCTAACCATCTTGTACAGCAGATGTAGTGTGGTTACCGCCTCAAGTATGTTGATTATTTGACTTGCTTGTAGATGAGTAATATTTGGAGCGAGGTTTTTGACTTGTTCCCTAGTGGTATCTTCTCTTGTCCGCATTATGTGTCTTATCTTGGGCACAATTCCATTAGGGTCCACATCAACTGGCATTATGGTAAAATATTCAAAATACTTGTCAAGCATAACAGCAGGATCCGACAAAGGCTTTACAGTATTTTTTACATACGATATCAATTCTTTTCTGGTGTCATCACGGTATTGTTTGAGTTTTTCCAAATCTTTGTTGATTTCAGATGAAGTGACATGAAGTTGAATTCGTTGTCCATACAACATGAATATGAAGATAGGTAGAATCCAGATCAACCACATCAGTGGGTTCGAATTATCACTTGAGCTAAAAAGTTTGTCCAGATTTGTACCTAAAAAATCCAATAACAAAAAGACCATTTTTTACTAAATTAAATCTTTCATAGATTTCATTAATCTTTCAAGAATTTTGTCATATCATAATAGCATCATCCGACTGAAAGAAAGCAACGGCATTTTCCTTTTGAGTGCGGAACATGTCCATGGTCGTACTCACTTTCCCCCTTGCCATTGTTTCATTGTTTCCGAGTTCCAGTCTTACACCAGACATCTCAGGAAACGAGAAATACGTCTGGTTTTGATACCAAGTCCTTACCTGGCATTATGACCAGCAGACGTAATCCTGTTTCAGTCGGATGGCTGTTATATATTCAGCATCATAACATAAAAGACCTATCAATATAGTTCACATATATCAAACCAATAATTCATACAATATCTGTCTGAAAATTGGAATTATTCTAAAAATATAATCAAATTATTTTAAACAACGCACCACAAGTAGAATGTGATGAAATCAGATAAAATTGGAATCAAGCTAGAAAAGGCAGCCGGATGCACTGTTACATGGGATAGGTACATGCTAGACTTTTATTCAGTTGATGCAAGCTCTTACAAATTAAAACCACAAGTCATAGCGTTTCCTCGTAATGAAAAAGATATTGCCAAAATTATACGGTTTGCAAAAAAGCACCTCATTCCAGTAACACCTAGAGGTGGTGGTACTGGACTTGTCGGAGGCGCTTTGGGAAAAGGAATAATTCTTGACATGAGAAATTTCAACAAAATCAAGATTGGGAAAAACCATGTGACAGTAGGAAGTGGTGTCTACAAGGGACATCTTGACAAGATATTGCAGAAACAGGGTAGATTTGTAGGACCAGACCCATCAATAGGGCCCTTTTGCACTATAGGTGGAATGGTCGGCAATAATTCTAGCGGAGTTCACTCGTTAAAGTATGGAAGTGTGATAGACAATCTAATTGAAGTTAAAATCATGGATTCTACAGGCAATGCAACAAGGCTTCAAAACATGTATCATAGCATAAAAAGCAATATTTCTCAGGATGTTATCAAATCATTTCCCAGAGTATCGAAGAATTCTTGCGGATATAGAATTGACAGAGTTTTATCAGAAAAAGATGTCCACAAGTTAATTGCAGGCTCTGAAGGAACATTGGGAATCATCACATCTGCAAAGCTTCGAACATACAAGATGCCAAAAAATAAAGCATTATGCATAATACATTACAAGACACTCTTGCAGGCATCAATAGACAGTGCAAAAATACTCACCTTGAAACCAGCAGCTCTTGAAGTAATAGACAAGAACATAACAAGACAGATCAAGATGAAAATACCAAATTCAGGATGCCTCATTTTTGCCGAGTTTGATAACGATATAAAACACAGTATAAAACAAATTCAAAAAATCACATCAGGTAAGATAATCAAAGTGGAATCAAACAAAGGCAATATTAGAAAATTATGGAGTTTTAGAAATTCCGCTCTTGCATTTAGCCTCAGGAGTATAACAAAAAAAGAGACAATGCCAACACTCATAGAAGATTCGGTGGTACCAGTAAAGAGACTTCCTTTACTGCTAAACATGCTAGACATGATTGAAAAAAAATATCATCTTAGAACAATAGTCTATGGACACATTGGAAATGGAAATTTGCACATCAGACCAGTTTTAGGCTACAAAGATATCTCAAAAATTCAAAAAATTGCAACTGAGTTTTTCACAGGAGTAATAGGCATAGGAGGAAGCATAACGGGCGAACATGGAGATGGCCTAGCAAGATCAGAATTTGTAAAGACACAGTATGGAGACAAGACATATGCAGTTTTTAGAAACATTAAACAACAATTTGATCCTCAAAATATTCTAAATCCTGGAAAGATAATATCAGATAAAAAGACAATGATAAAGAATTTAAAAATTTAATAAATTACTTGATTTTGGTTCCAAGTGGTACATCTTCTGTCACTGTGAGCCAGAACGGTTTTTCGCCAGAATCTGCCGCAAAAAGCATTGCACCTGACTCAACCCCAGCAATATTTCTTGGCTCTAGGTTTACAAGTGCAATTACCACTCTCCCCACTAATTCTTCAGGTTTGTAATATTGGGCACCGCCTATTATGACATCTCGTTTTTCATTTCCAAGATCAATTGTTCCTTTAACTATTTTTGATTTACCGGGAATTGGCTCTACTGATAGAACCTTTGCCACTCGCATGTCCAGTTTGGCAAAGTCGTCATAAGTTATTTGATCCACATAAAACATCCAACAATGAGATTAAAATTGATTTCGAAACTAGCAATTTTCATTACAACATAAATATGAAGATATGAAGATTTCAACATGGTCCAAATACAGGCCTCGATAGATATTGGCGCATCACTTGACAAGGTTTGGAACATAATATCTGATCTTGATTCAGAACCAAGATTCTGGAAAGGAACAAAAGAGGTCAGAAATATTTCAAAAAACGAAAACATAGTAACAAGAGAGGTCACAATAGCATTCAAAGACTCAAAATGTATGCAGACTGTAACAATACAACCAAAGGAAAAGATTCATGTCCAATTTACAAAAGGAATACTAGACGGTACAAAGACACTTACACTACTTCAATTAGAAAATAAAGTCAGACTAGACGTACTGTGGGACATCAAACTCACCGGTATGATGGGGGTGTTTACAGGCATGATAAAAAAACACATCCAGAGTGGCTCAGAACAAGCTCTTGAGAGTATAAAACAAGAAACACAGAGATAGTCATGGCATATTTGGTGGATATTGTAAACTATTTTCTTGTAGCAACCATGCTTGGTGTTTCTCTTGCGTGGACTTTTTTTATAAGATCGATGTGGAGCACTTTTAAGAACTCGCCATTTTTGGACAAGTTCGAGTACAAGCATCATCATAAACCAAAAGTATCTGTAATTTTACCGGCAAGGAATGAAGAGAGATTCATAGAAAAATGCATAAGATCACTATTAGAGCAAGATTACGAAAATTATGAAATAATAGTAATAGATGACAGATCAGATGATAACACAGGAGAAATAATCAAAAATATTGCAAAAAAAGATTCTCGCATAGTTCATGTATTAGCAGGACCAAAACCAGAAAAATGGATTGGCAAGAACTGGGCATGTATAGAAGGGTTCAAGAGATCGTCAGGAGAACTTCTGTTATTTACAGATGCTGATACTACGCATACAAGCAAGACAATCACATTAGCAGTGGACCACCTCTTGAGCAGTAATCTTGATGCACTTACAGTGATTCCAAAGATGTTGTGTCTTGATTGGTGGACAAGAATAACACTACCAGTATTATCTACATTTTTGCATACTAGGTTTTCTGCACTTCGTGTAAATGACCCATCTGCAAAGACAGGTTATTTTTTTGGAAGTTTTTTCATAATAAAAAGGAAAACATACAATTCAGTTGGTACACATGAGGGTGTAAAAAGCGAGATAGTAGAAGACGGGGCTCTTGGCAAGAAGGTAAAAGAACAAGGATTCAAAATGAAAATGGTACGTGGTGAACATTTGGTAGATGCAGTATGGGCAAGAGATTGGTCTACCTTATGGCATGCACTAAAGAGATTGATGGTACCATTATACATCCAATCAAGCAAGACTGCAATTGGAATATTTTTTGCTGTGTTATTCTTGTTATTCATGCCATTTCCCATCGTTGCATATTCAGCACTTTTCCCAAGTCATGCAATTTCCTTTAAGATATTATTTGGAACCACGCTTGTTGCTATGGGGCTATTTTACCTAGGAAGCACGATTGATGCAAAAAAGGGACTAGGATTAGGATTTAGGCATGTGATTTTTGCACCAATTGGCAGCATGGTCATTGTAGCAGGGTTTGCAAGCGGAATACTGCATGCAAAGAAAAATGATTCCGTGACTTGGCGTGGAAGGACATACTCCATATCAGACACTGCCCAACACCCAATAAGCTTGTGAGTAAGAATTATACAGTAACATTTGATACTTGAATTCTTGGACAAGACTACAGCAATTTTGGGTGGAGTTTATGGAATAGTTGTTCTAGTTCTAGTATTTGCATTTGTGTTTGAGCAACAACGAACTGATGCGGCAGGTCAAACCTCAATTTTAGGAAACATCGTACAATCAAGTCCAGGATCACAATTTAGTTTGGCAGATCTTTTTGCAAGATCCCAGCAAGGAGTAGTCCAGATAATCGTGCACAAGACAGGTGACAATGCAACAGACAGAGCAATAGGGTCAGGAATTGTATATGATCTTGACGGGCACATTATTACAAACAACCATGTTGTAGACGATTATCAGAAAATCAGAGTTGTGTTTCATGATGGCCAATCTTATCCTGCCCAAGTAAGCGGCACAGACAAGTTTGCAGATCTTGCAGTTATCAAAGTTAATGCAGATTCAAATACATTTCACCCACTGCCGTTAGGGGATTCATCTAAGCTTCGTATAGGAGACCAAGTAATTGCAATTGGTAGTCCCTTTGGATTAAGCGAGTCAATGACATCAGGCATAGTAAGTCAGCTAGGTAGAGTGTTAAATCCACCAGATATAGGTGCATTTTCAATTCCAGACGTAATTCAAACAGATACTGCAATAAATCCTGGAAATTCAGGAGGTCCATTATTGGATACTCATGGAGAGGTTATCGGAATAAACACAGCAATTCAGACCCAGACAGGTGAGTTTTCAGGAGTAGGCTTTGCCATACCATCAAATACGATGAAGCGAATCATTCCAGCGCTAATACAATCTGGACATTACCAGCATCCATGGCTTGGAATATCTGGAATATCAATAGATCCAGACCTAGCAGACAGTCTAAATCTTACAACACATTCAGGATTTTTAATAGAGAACATAGTATCAGATAGTCCAGCTTCGAAGGCAGGACTTCGTGCATCAAACATGACAAAAACAATAGACGGTATCAAATACAAATATGGAGGCGACATCATAATAGGAGTAGACAACAACCCGGTCTCAAAGCTTGAGGATCTCCTGAATTATTTACAAGACTACAAATCAGTTGGTGATAAAATGACAGTGCAGATAATCAGAGAAAACAAAACAATGGAAATAACAATGACCTTACAAGAAAGACCCAACAATCAATAAAATATTTGACAAAACCAAGAACTAGTTTCAAAGGTGTTGTAGCAAAACATTAGAATCACAAAACCAGAGTCAATTCAAAAATAAGATAATAATTACTTGAGCTCTTGGAGAAAAAAATTAGGGTTTACCAGATAACAGTTGAAAAATAAATCACCAAGAGTTGAATAAACACATCATATTTGCAACAAGTCTATTATTAGTAGGATTTGTGGTTGCCATGTCCAGCATCAAGGTTTCAGAGTCTGTGCTTTCAAACAAGATGCTAGTTTCAGTCAAAGCAGAAAAAGACCCCATAATGGAAGGCGAGTTTCCCACAATAGTAGGTAATGTCACAAACGAGGCATACAAGCCAGTTGCAAACGCAAATGTTTTGATAATGTTCGGAACTACAATAGTTTCAACTTCCACTGATGATCAGGGCAAATTCAGATATCAAGCAACAACACCGTCAACACATGGAATCTACGAAGTAGATGTAACTGTGACAAAAGACGGATACACAAAGGCACTTGGAAACAATACATTTACTGTGAGTCCAAGACAAACTGTAACTATATCAAAAACCATAAATGGGTTACCAATTGAGACAGGAAATTATACTGTATTTCTTGGCAAAGTAACACAATGGAACCTAGAAACTACATGTTTTGTCAGTTTTGCTGACAAGTATATGCGATTCTTGCATACATGTGATCTATACAGTATGGAACCAGAAGACTTTCAGACAGACCAGCAGATCATACCAATGGTTTCAGTAATATCAGACAATCATACATACAAACTATTCCCAGAAAATATCTATCTAAAGGCATCAAACATGGCAAATAACACACTTGAGACATTCATAGAAAATACATTTGCAAACTATACCAATCCACAAAACTAGATGAAAACTTAGTAGTCATGGGCGGAATGTTCCAGTACATAATACAATTATGTGATGCAAAATAGATGCAAGATCTGCCATACGCATGATTGATCTTGTGCATATATCTTAAATTTAGTTCAAGTTCAGTATTGCTCTCAGTTAACTATGTTAAGGAACAAAGTATCACAATTTTTTATTAATCAACCAACCACTTGAGAGCATGTCAAAACAACCGTATCGTTCTGAATTAGGAATGATATCAGACATCTTGCGTGTTACAATGGATTATGGAAGAGAAGGTACGATCATCACCACAATAGCAAGAAGAGCAAATCTTTCGCACTATACTGCTACAGACAAATGCCAAAAATTGATAGATTTTGGATTGATGGAATCAAGATCAGATAAAAAGAGTAACTTTTTCACCATTACTGAAAAAGGTATGAAATTTTATGAGGAACTAGAGAGATTTACGGAAACAGTCCAAGCAATCAGAATAAGATATTAGAATTTATTCTACCGTAAACATCGATAGCATTCCTGCAGTTAGGTGATCATTTACGTGGCAGTGGTATAGCCATGTTCCTATGTTATCCGGATACATATCAAGTACCTTCATGCTCATAGGTAGCAACTCAACCATATCAGTTCTCATTCCATTCATCAATAATGTTTCCCCATGCCAGTGAGGAGTGTGTAGATCCACCTCTGTTCCAACATCAACGACATACCATCTTACATGTGTATTGGCTTTCATTTTCAGTCCAGGCAGGTTTCCGTACACATATCCATTTATGGAATGCATTCGATTACTTTCTTGAAATTCATCATTGGTCTTATCTACAGATGATGGTGATGGGGTAAACATTTTGATATTTTTATCAATGTAAGGACTGTTATTTTCATTCATTACAGAAAACATTGTGACAAATTCTCTGTCTACACCTTTTGGTGTTCCATCAGGATTTGCCTCACCATGTCTTGTAATTATAATAGGGCCTTCAAGACCAGCATAGCTATCAGATACCTCATCCACATGCGAGTGATACATCCACACGATGGAGCTTGGATCATGTGGACCTGGACCTGCTCTTTCCGGAACTTTCCAAATGTATGTAAAGTTATCACCAGGCAAAATAGATTCACCGGGCTTGCCAGAATCAGGAACCCCATCATCGTATGGAGCACCCTCAGATGCCTTGTCATATAACACCCCATGAGGATGCATGCTAGTAGGTATGCTGCAATTGTTCTTGAATACAACTTTTATTACATCTCCTACTTCTGCATGAATAACTGGCCCTAACATTCCCAAATGTTCCCATTTTGCGCCTAATGCTTTCTGTGTTGTAAATGTAGAGTCAGAATATTCTCTATAAAGACACTTGATGTAGATGCTACCAATTCGATCTTTTCCACTTATTGTATATACAGATGCAATCTTGTCATCTTTTAGTGGCACACCTGTTATCTGGTTTATGCCGGTAGGTGCATAGTTCCAGTGTACTTCATCTGAAGCAATGTAATAGGTTCTTGTTTGGCCAGAATAATTGTAAGTCTGTCCCGGAATATTTTCACCATATAATGAATCATGATTGTGATTATCATGTGTAAAATATTGATATCCAACAGCAGACGCAAACGCAGAAAAAGAAATTGCCAAAACAACAAACATGATTTTGATCAAATTCACAAAATATCACACATTAGGCAAGCCTAATTATATCGAATATTTAATGTGAACATACATCACACATAATGAAAACATGATATGATTCTAAAAGTATGGAAAATAAAAAATTGCATTGTCAACATATTGGATAAACTATCCAACAACTTAAATAGAATTCATCCAGACGGGGTTTGAGAAAAAATGCGAACCTTATCTTTTCTTGCAATAGTAATAATTTCAGGCCTTTTAGCGGGACTAGTTCATGGAATGCTCAACATCATACTAGTAGAACCATATCTTGACAGTGCGATAGGAATTGAAAATCAAAGATTGTTTGCCGAAGGACAAGAAAAAGATACTCCGCAATTCTGGCAAAAGTTTAGCGATTACAGAATATGGCAGAAACAGGGATCAATTATTTCA
>JAGWGS010000033.1 GCA_028867235.1 Nitrososphaerota archaeon
ATCTACGATCTGAATGTGCATTCCCTGCATCCGGTGTATGTTTGTAAAATTATCTCCTCCTGGTTCTAGATGTCTAATGTTATAATCAGGATGTTCAAGCAAAACACCTCCTAATATTAGAGCAACCGGTCCAAAAAATAATGCACTTGCAATAAAAATTAAAAACAAACGACGTGAACTGTTTGTGTGTGCTAGTAATTCGTCTAGAATTTTCAAAATGCTTTCAGATTCTTTCTTGTCATCCTTGTCAGTAGGTATGTTATTTCCAGATGAATTGTAATGTGGATCTGACATTTACTAGAAACACTCCTTTTACATTAAAAATGCTTCGCTAACTTTGTTCTTGGTCACGTTTTTCACTCCTTGGAAAAATGTCTTCATAAGGCTCTAAAATCATTTTACAAAACTCACGTCCCTTTTGTGTAACTGCATATTTAATTATCTTCTTGTTTCCCCATGCTTGTTCTGTTCTGTTTATGAAACCTTTTCTCTCCAGGCTTTCAAGAATATCTTTGTGTTTCATTAAATTCAAACCACAATAACTGAGAAGTGATGTTTGATTAAGTTCACCATGTTCAGTTAATTTCAATATGATATCTTTTCGTATGTAAATCCTATCTCTGTATTCATGTGACAAGGTTATTACTCTGGCAAGTAAATTGTGTATTAAGTTTTTTACTCAAAATCTATAGTGATAACATCTCATTATGGAAGTGTACATCACTAACATTGTTCCTTAACAAGGTTTGATAATCGTTTTATTCTAAAAATCGACAGAGAATTACATTGGATGTGATTATGATGGTATTATGCTGTAGTTCTTCTAAAATTCAAATGGATGAGTTCTAAAAGGGATTGATTTTGAAAAGTATGACAAAAGACTTGGTAGTTGAAAAAAGATCTCAAAACGAAATTGTTCACGATGACTCTACTGCTTTAAAAGTAGAAAATCTGTCCAAAATATACAATTCTACTGCAGGCAGGGTAGTTGCATTAGACAATGTTAGTTTCTCAATAAAAAAAGGAGAATTTGTGTCCATCATAGGACCTTCTGGAAGTGGTAAATCAACTGTATTGAACATGGTTGGAGCACTTGACAGACCATCAAGTGGTAAAATCTACATTGACGGAATAGACATGTTTTCTCTAAATGATTCAGAGCTTGCAACTGTAAGAAATAGGCGTATTGGTTTTATCTTCCAGTCATTTAATCTGATAAACAGAACTACGGTACAAAAAAATGTCAAACTTCCTGGAATAATTGCAGGAATGTCTACAGATGAGGCAGATTTGAGAGCAGATAAAATTCTATCTGCATTGGGTATTGCTGATAAGAAAAATCAAAAACCAGTAAATCTTAGTGGTGGACAACAACAACGTGTTGCAATAGCACGTTCTCTGATAAACAATCCCTCTATAATATTGGCAGATGAACCAACTGGTAACTTGGATACAAAAACAGGCGAAGATGTATTTGATATGTTAAAAATGCTTTCTCATAAATTCAAGCGTACTATAATAATGGTAACACACAATCCTGAACTTGCAGAATCTACAGACAGATCAATTTTGTTACGAGATGGGAGAATAGAAAAAGATGCAGCTAACTAGGGACTCTCTCAAGAAATTATTTGGCCACAAAATGGCAACAAAGATCTCAA
Source organism: Nitrososphaerota archaeon (assembly GCA_028867235.1). Lineage (GTDB taxonomy): Archaea > Thermoproteota > Nitrososphaeria > Nitrososphaerales > Nitrosopumilaceae > Nitrosotalea. The sequence continues at coordinate 1,662 of JAGWGS010000033.1, forward strand.
TACCGATACTGATTGTAATGTTGCTTGTTCCAACAACACTTGCATCGTTTAATGTATATGGACAGGTTGTTACTGTTGTACCGTCCGGTAATGGTCATCTGGCAATAACACAAACACAAGACTGTTTTGCTCCGTTGACCACAATTCTTGATGCAACATATAGTGGACCTGTTGTTGTGGATTCGTATTGGGTAGATCAGGGAACCTCCACTGACACTGATATAACTAGTAATCCTGTCAAAAAGGAAATAGGACCAGGAGAGGGACCATCAGTATTTGCAGTAGTTTTCAACAACAGGGGTTCAGTATATCCTATCACATCAGTTACTGCTTTTCTTAACTTGCCATCCGGATTTGCACCTACCGGTGAGAGCGCAAACCCTCAATTACTTCAAAAATATAATCAAGCATCACGTGTTACAACAAACAATGTTGCATTAGGAAACTATTATGGTCAGGTAGCACCCGGAGCCTCGTTTACTATGTACTTTAACATTAACGTATTACCCACAGCCAAAGTGGGAACCTTCTCTACTACTGTGGTAGCCAATTACGTTCAAGTTGGAGTAGTTGGCCAACAATGTACTTCTGCATTATTGAACGTACCATTTGTACTTCCTGGCAAAGTAGTGCTTGATGCAGCACCTGTAACCTCTGACCTTGCGCCACAAAGTAAGAATCCGATTTCAATAGAAATTGACAACAAAGGTTCTGCCGATGCTACTGGTGTAGTTGCCACCATTGTCAATTTAGGCAATTCTAAGGGTAGCACAGGAAGCAATAGTGGCGGCTCTGTTGTACTCCAGTCATCTACAACCCAACTAGTAAACTTGGGTCCAAATACCTTCAACTTGGGTACAATTCCTGCAAGATCAAAAGCAGTCATAAGCACTATTGTCTATCCTAGCACTGCAGCAAGTGGATCTACTCAAGAAGTACAACTACAAATTAATTATCAAAATGCATGGGGAAAACTTTCTACAACAAATGTTAGTACAGGACTTGTCATTGCACCAAATCCTCCTCAGTCTCTTAGTTTGTCGTATCTGGGCAATACAACTACACCTGTAATTACAGCTGCATTACTAGATGACCTAGACTTTGCAGTTGAAAATAATAGTACAAATCCAATGTCTAATATTATAATTTCACTTGTACCGCAATCAGCATCTGTATCCATTGTAGGTCCATCTACTTGGACAATTCAGAACATGAGTTCAGGAGATAGACAAGTACTCAATACAAAAGTATATGCTGCAAATACACTTATCAACACTCCCACTTCTTTCACACTGACTGCAAATTACATCTCTAAAGGACAGTCTCAAACAAATTCGCTTACGCTTGGAACCTTTGTAGTTGGTGATATTAAATTACAAATCTATGACTTGTCCATGACTTCACTGGGGGGAACATCTACTTTGGCTGGTAACTTACTCAATCAGGGCAGCACCACTGGATTGTATACTACTATACAGATTGCTCCATCACAACTTGTTGATGCCATGCGAAATGCAAGACTTGCAAATTCTACAAATGGTCAACAATCTTTCCAATCTGCACAAGCCGATCAAGGTTCTCAAGCTACAGGTTCTCAAGGTGGTCAGGGTTTTCAGGGAGGACAAGGTAACGGTGGCGGTTCTGGTGTAGGCGGTCAAGTATTCCAAGGTAGAGGTGGACAAGGATTCCAAGGTCAGAGAGGAGCAGGTCCTTCACAACAATTCATAGGGGATTTGTCACCTGATTCTCCTATTCCATTTAGCATACCCCTTAGAGGAGTTAATTCATTAACACCAGGAATGTACCAGGTAGCATTCAAAGTAACGTATGCTGATGATCTAAAGAATTTCCATAATGCCGTACTAAATGGTACTGTTGCTATTAGCAAGGCTCCTCAAACAACAAATCAGAGAAACCCGCAAACATCAATCTTTGACATAATTCCTCTACCTGTCATGGGAGCAGCAGGTGCTGGTATATCTGTGGCAGCAGTATTTCTTGTTAGAAGAAAAAAATCAAGATCTAAAAAATTACAATTATTGACTAAGGGAGACACTGATATTGTCTCTATATTTGATGGTGTAAAAAAGAAAGACAATGAATCCTAAAGATCTATTTCTGTCATCTTTTGAGGCTCTAGTTGATAGAAAAGTCAGAACGCTGTTGACAATACTGATGGTTGTACTTGGCAGCAGTCTTGTTGTAGTATTAAATGGTCTTAGTGCCGGACAAGCAGTATTTCTAGAAAAACAATTCAATACACTTGCAGCAAATGTTCTTTTTGTTGGCAGCGGTCAACGAGGATTTCGAGATGCATCTGCAGGAAATGCTCTTATTATAAATACTGTTATTATAAGTAAGATAAAATCACTTCCCTTGGTAACTGATGTCATACCTGAGTACACTGGTTCGGTATCTATTGATTCACAAGGTAATACGCAGCGTGTATCTGTTACCTCTCTTGATCCTACAAAACTTACAGTAGAATTACCAAATTTAGAATACGTTGATGGTTCTACTGTAAAGGCAAATGACCGGTCTTCTGCAATAGTGGGGGATACTATAGTAAATCCTCCAGGTGCTGCTAATGCCTTTATCTCTCTAGGTCAAACAATTCGTGCAACTGCAACCTATGTGGATTCTAGTGGTAAATCTGTTACAGTAACAAAGAATTTTGTAGTAACCGGGATTCTAAAACCGTCCGGAAACACTATGATAGATCGTTCTGTAATAATAAATCTGGATGCAGGAAATGAATTATTACACAAGATGAATAAATATGATCAATTAATAGTTGCAGCTGCAACTCCTGATGATGTTGATACTGTGCAAAATGAGATTACAGGGCAGTTTGGGAAAACACTTGGAGCTACAACTCCCAAGGCTCTAATTGCAGTAAGACAACAAGCTGCAAGTGGAAATGCTGCATTTATCCTAATGGTTGGAATTATCGCCCTTGTCGTTGGTGCTGTGGGAATTGTAACTACTTTGTACAATTCTGTAACTGAGAGGATACGAGAAATTGGTACAATGAAGGCAATAGGTGCACAGAATAGTACTATTCTTGCACTGTTCATAGTGGAAGCAAGTCTTATTGGATTGTTTGGGGCCTCGCTGGGAATGATTATTGGTATTGGTGGAGGCTATGTCATGAGCATTACAACCACTACAACTCCTACAGGTGGGGGTCCTCCAGTTCATATTCCTCCCATCTTTGATCCTATTGATTTGATCAAAGTATGGTTACTTTCTCTTACTCTTAGTATTGTTGCTGGAATGTATCCTGCATGGAAAGCATCCAAGTTGTCGCCAATGGTTGCATTGAGAAGAGAATGATGTCTCTTCTGGATTCTTTTAGCTGTTAGTATCTCTAAGTTGCACTAAAGTCTCTTGTCCAGTTTGAATATTCTACAATCATGTCTGTGCTTACACTAGGTCTTCTTTTCTTTATGGTTCTTCTAAAATCATCTATTGTAATATCGCGTAATTGAGAATGTACAAGATCTCGGTCTCCTTTAGAATCTGCTAAAGTGAAATATTCATCTATTACTGATAACTGGACTGACTGACAAATGTCTTTAATGTCGCTTGCACTATATCCGTCTATCATTTTGGAAAGTTCTGGTGCATTTACTGATGTATCTTTTTTCAATTTGGCCAAATATGATACAAACAAGTTTTCCCTGGCTTTTTCAGAGGGTAATGGTATGTATACTCTCTTTGAAAATCTTCTAAGAAATGCCCAATCAAGCTTCCAAGGCTTGTTTGTAGCTGCTATGACATATACCTGTAGGTCTTTGCCTTTGTCATTTACCCCGTCCATCTCTGTTAGAAATTGGTTTTTTACTCTTATCTCACCACCGTTTTCATTTTGTGAATTGCCAAGAAGAGAGTCTACTTCATCGATTAGTATGATTACTGGAATGTTTTCTTTTTTTGATGTATCTCGTGCCATGTGGAACAACTGTGATACATTCTTCTCTGCATCACCTAGCCACTTGCTCATCATGGATGCTGCATCTACATTTATGAAATAACCGTTTATCTCACTTGCCGTAGCAGCTGCTAACATTGTTTTCCCACATCCAGGAGGTCCATAAAGAAGAATTCCTCTGGGCCAACCAAGAGTAAAAAGCTCTGGTTTTCTAGCAGGATACACAATTGATTCTCTTAGTGCAACTTTTACGTCTTCTAATCCTATTACCTCTTTCCAACTTACATTTGGTTTTTCCTTGATTATCATGTTTTCAAGATTGCTTCCAAGTGTTGTTTGGTTGGAATTTTTATGATCTGGATTTACTTGATTGTTTTCATCATGTGATAAACCAAGAGTTAATTCGTTTATTCTCTTCTTGTATTGTTCGCAATGTTGCTCGTAAACGGCATTTAGTGTATTTTCTGGAAACAAATGAATTAGTTTTACAAGAGCATCAATGGCCTTTTGGTAGCTGGTAGTAGCTGCATTCTTGTCACCTTGAGCATCTTGTCTTATAGCTTCTGCCGCAAATTTTCCTGCCACTTCTTCTAATGCTTGAGCTGCTGCACTCATCTGTTATCACTATTATGTGAGTGATTCACAAGGTATGGTATATTGTAAAATCATGTGGTTCTACTGGTTAAATTAATTACAGCGCTGAATTGTTTTTGGATTTTGAGGTTTCCGGTTCTTAAAATAAACATAATTACAAGAAAACGTCCAAGTCATACCGATTATAATACCCGCTGATGCAGTCAAAGAAACAGATTTGGAACCGCTTGAATTTTGCGATGTTTGTTTTCAGAGAGGAAAACCTAATCTCTGTGAAACATATAGAAACACATTTACAAAAACTACTTCATTACAGTTCTCTCAGAAAACAAGATTGGACAAGATTCTCAACAGGCTTGAGATAAGACCACACTCTGTGGAGAAGAAATGGACTCTTGTTGTAGATTCTCAAAAACGTAATGAATTTCTTGATTCTCTATGGGGGGCAAACATTACTGTTCATACACTCGAAGATCATGTCAAGATCATAACTAGACTATACAAACCTGAAATTAGAAAGCTAGGAGACCGTGAGGAAATTGAACTTTCAAGTAAAGAATCTTGGGAGGAGTTTGATCCAAAATCTAGAGATTGGATACCACTTGAGGTTGTAACAAAAAAAGACAAATTCTATGCTAATGTGAATCTTGGAAATGTTCTCAAATGTTCAAGTTTTGAAGGCACGACATATTTTCGAACGTATCTTAATGATACAACTCCTATGCTTGCTTCTATGGAAAAACGTGCTGTATACAACATTGTTTCTACTCTTGCAGAATCAATAACCTCCACTTGGAAGTCTGATGCTGAAGGAAGCCGTGGATTTGTAGGGCTTGATCAGTTGCCGAATATACCTGATGAGATATTTAATGTGCTTAGAAGATTGGCAATTATAGACAAGAGAATTCCTAATACCTTGATATTTGAAAATGATGACTATGAATTAATTAAAACAATTCTGGGTTGCATCAAAATAGATCTAGTCAAGTCTTCTGATGTCATGACTACTGTACTGGATAAAAAGTCTGATGTTCCTATATTGCTTGATGACATACAAAAAGAGAGACTCGCTGTCGTGATTGATATTATAAAAGAGATGGGTGGAAAAATTGACCTAGAAAAAGAAGGTTTGTCTATTTCTGGCACTCGTGGATTGATTAGGATCGTGTTTGTTGACAATGATAAAAGTGTACAAGATGGAAATCTTGTGAAAATTGCAATATCTGCACTTGAAGATCCTCCAAGGTTCGCCGAAATTCTTTTCATGATAAAGAAACGATTAGGCCTTCTTGATCTGCCTCTTGAAAATATGTTAAGCCAACACTGGCCGATAATTTCTGATAGTGATTTACACTATGTAATACAAACGGCAATCTCGTGGTGGTCGCATAATCCTATACTGGCTTCTAAAATACTTGGTGATGGTGATAAATTCTACAAGGTGAAAGAATGGAATAACAAAATCAAAGAAGGAAAAATTCGCTCATCTCTTGATACTGTAACGCTAGGGAAAATTATTAAACAAAAGGAATCAAACGCGCTCAAATCATAGTTACAGTAATGATGTTGTGAATGTTATCTGACTCCACAATTACCTGAAAAATTGTCAACTTTGTCTTCGTGTCTTGTCATCTAACAAATATCCTTCTATTAATTGCGGGGAGGGTCTACAAATATCCTGAAAACATACTGTGGAATCTTTGTAGCCCGATCAACAGAGTAAGTTTCTTTATCTAAATATTTACTATATTTTCTTAGATCACTACGTGTTTAGCTTGATCATTATGTAATCTCATCAGCGATCAATGAGATCGGACAAAAATATTCTTAAATCTATTCAAACATTGTTTCGTAAATATTAAAACAAAATCTATTTGTGATGTGGAAATTTTATCACAAATGATAAACTTTAATTTCTTATGCTACTATTTTTTTACTATCATTTATTTTTTCAATGATGCTTCTTTTGAGCTGAATTAGATTGTTGATAGGTCTTGAAACCACTACTATTACATAATTAAAAAACTCAAAGGAAAACATTGTAAATTTCTCTCTCTCGTGAATTGTACTTGTAACTCTTCCAAGTTCATCATCATGATCTTTATTCATTGATGCCTGGAGAACACATTGCATGAAAAACATCTCTTTTTTCAATGGATTATAGTATGTGTCAATAGCCTCCCTGACTTTTGTTTCTACAACTCTTCCCTTGTTGTTTAAAACAACAACTAAATTGATATTGTTATCTATGTTGATAATTTCATTACACATGTTGTCAAATCCAAAATAGCTGTCATATATCATTGACATAACTGAAAAATGTAATAATGCATCAAAAGGATATGCCGTATAGACTGTTGCTATTTATGATATCTCTATAGTACTATGATCCTATTTTGAATCTGATGCGTCTTGTATGATATATTCGATCAAGTTTTTATCTATGAAGTTACATTCTTCTTCAGGTGTATAATTTTGGAACCTTTCATAGTACTAGTGAAATACAAAATTAAAAAGAAAAAACTCGATAAAGCGAAAGATGCTATATCTGAGTATGTAGAGGCAGTGAAAAAACATGAACCTCAAACAATACACTATAAAGTCTTTCAAGACAAAGATGACAATACTGTGTTTGTTCACATGATGTCATTTTTGGACAAGAATGCTAAAAAAACACATGAAAAAACCGCTCACTTGAAAAAACTAAAAAAAATTCTTATTCCTATATCAAAAGGAAAAGCAGAATATACTGATATGGTGGAATTCAAACTTATCAATGCTCAAGAAAAAATCGAGGCTACAAACATCTCTTCCTCGCATGAACCTGTTAAATAAAATCTATTTTATCTCTAATGTTGTTGTATCTTACATGTGTTTAGGATTGGTGACTAACACTATGAAGAAAATTGTCAATTCTTTTCTGTAAATCATTGTGTATTTCTTGTACCGTTCTGTTTCCGTTAATGGGTATGAGACCATATTTTTTTTGCATTGCGTGAAATTCTTGTGAAATCTTTTTCTGATATATGAGAAACGACTCGTACATGTCATCTGATAATCCCATGTCTGCGCCTGATTCATAATGATCTAATGTGGAATTTTTTTGAAATACTCTATGTATCAAAACAGATGGTTCTACATCGAGATAAAATACAATGTCAGGTTTTATGGCAAATCCATATAGATTATGACACCATGTCTTGTCTAATCCTCTTACAACGTTTCTTGCTATTAATGTGTAAATGTACCTGTCTGCCAGTACAATATATCCTGCCTGTAACGCTGGTATTATTTTGTATTCAAATTGATCTGCAAAGTCTGCAGCATAATACAAGGCAAGGGTCTTCCTCCCTAAATTGTAATCTCTTTTTGCCTCCAAAATTCCTCTTCCCACCAACTCTGATCTTTTAAGACCTGTGTTAAGTACTGCATGACCGTCTGCCTCTAATCTCGTTGTTATTTCCTGAATCTGCGTACTACGACCGGATGCATCAGGCCCTTCTATGACTATGAGTCTTCCTTTGATCTCTGTGTTTTGTAGATTTTTTATTCCATGTCCATAAAACTCCACCGTCCTTCTTCCAAGGTCCTTGTATTTTGTTCGCGACATTACTATCTTCTCTTCCTGGTTTTTGGTTGATGATCTTCTAAAAGCGGCATAATTTTTTTTCTTACGATGTTTTGCTGTTCTTCTATGTTTAAAGTTCCATCTATCACTGTAAACCCTTCACTTTCTGCAAGTGAATCATATTGCTCTATTATCCTGCCTTGGAAAATTCTGTAACTTTCATACTGATCATTGCTCAAATTCATATCCATGCCTGCCTCG
>JAGWGS010000034.1 GCA_028867235.1 Nitrososphaerota archaeon
CATGGATACTTATTACAACTTACCATCAGATGAGAGATTGAAGTTATATCTCAAGGCAGAGCCGTATCTTACAATTTCCGACTATTCCAAGGTAGACAAGACATTGCAGGAAATGTCTGACAGGCAAAAGGAACTTGAACGTAAAGTTGTAGGGTTTGAAAAGTACTTGAAGGATAATGGTATAGCAATACCTGAATAATCAAAAAGGGATTAGTTTAATTGAGCTCTTTTTTTTATTTCACTTGTGCCGCCGTAGCTCAGCCCGGGAGAGCACTCGGCTGAAGACCGAGCTGTCGCATGTTCAAGTCTTGCCGGCGGCACCTTATAGTTAAAAAATATGTGAAAATTCTGCAAACTATTAAAAACTCAGAAAAGATTACACCTGAATCATGATGTAATGCTTGTTTTCTTGTATTTTCTCAATGATATCACGTTTGAAACAAGCAGTAATCCTTGTAAAATGTATCCTCCAATTATTAACACAATTGCGTTGTAAAAAGGATGAAAAGTAGACATTATTTCAAGATGTTTTGGAGATACAGTGTTTCCAACAATTACAACTAGTGCAATTATAAAGTTTGGAATGTATGCATAACGGAATTTTTTAAATGAAATTACTGCTAGCGCTATAAATGAAAATTCTAGTGAAAACGCTTGTATTATAAATTTTGAATCTCCCAGAGGAATTCCAAAAGCTCCTACTATGCTTATTGCACATAATATAGATACAAGAAATTTTTGATTTGTTTCCAATTTAATTTAAAATCCAATGATACAATTAATAAAATTAATCATGATGCTCTGTGATTGAAAATATCTTAAATAGTATAGCATCATTAAGGTGAATGAAGTAATTAAAAATGAGTTCGACTGATATTGCAAATTACGCAAAAAAAGTATTGGCGCTTGACCCAAAAATTCGATTTGCAGGCAAGATAGTCAATGGTGAACTAGTATCGACTGCAAGAAAAGAAGGTGTAATACCACTGCTTGATAAAGATCTGGCAGCATTAGCACACCATCAAGTCTCAGTAAAAGCAATGATGGACAAGATGTTCACTGATAAGCTTGGAAATACTGATTGGATTGTAGAATCAAAAGGAAAAGTAAAGTTGTTGACTATATTTCAAAAAGACGGAATACTTATTCTGTCAACCGAACCAACATCTGATCATCATGCAATAATTGAAAAGATAAAAACACTCTAACAATTCAAGTCGATTTATCTAGTAGTACGAAAATCGTCTTTTTTTCATTATTTGTGTCTCAAATGATCATTATTGCAATAATAAGACAAGTTTAAAAGGATGATACTACTTGTTGGATAATCGTCTTATGACAAAGGATAAGAAAAAAGAGACTAAAAAGCCTGCAAAAAAAGAAGCTCCAAAGAAGGAGACCAAGGGCAAGCCAAAAGAGAAAGCCAAACTCAAAGAAGACATCATCCAAGAAGATGACGGAATAATTGTTGTCGAGGATGATACTGGTCTTGATAAAGAAGCAGAGCTTGAAGCAAGAAAGGCATACTTGGAAGAGGCACGCTCACAAGAAGCAAGTGACGATTAGTTTTTTCAGATCAAAAAGACTTATCCGTGATCATGCCATACTGGCTCTATGAGAGCTCTTTGTTTAATCACTGTAAAGCCCGGAAAGGTTGATCCTGTAATATTTTCACTCAAAAAGGCAAGAAAAATAGCAAAAGAAATAATGGTTGTAACAGGAAGAGCAGATATTGCTGTAGTATTGCAAGGTACAATTGATGAAATAAACAACATTGTGATTGATTTTAAAAAGATAAAAGAAATTGTTTCTACAGAAACACTGATTGAAGTGGAGGTGGACATGGGTTGGTCAAAGCCGTAGTACTAGTAAAATCTCCAAAAAAGCTCATAGCTGCAAGATTGCGTATGGTAAAATCCGTTTATGATTCGTTTGCTGTCAGTGGTCAGTTTGATGCAGTTGCACTAATAGAAGTAAAAGAATTGTCAGCAATAAAAGATGTCACAACAGAGATTCAAAACATAAAGGGCGTAGAGCGAACTGAAACACTAGTCCAAGTAGTCTAGTCGTCACCATAATCTTTTAACACTGCAAGTGTCTATTGTATGCATGAATATCCGACACCTTGGTAGCGTAATTCTTGCAGTCTCGGACCTGGAGAAATCTACAAAATTTTATCATGAAGTGATTGGATTGCCAATCAAGAACAAGCACGGAAATTGGGTAGAATTAGCAAAAGAGGGAGCTACAGTAATACTTCATCCTGCAAGCAAACCAATCAACACAGGAACTTCGATTGAAAATGGAATTGTAGTAGGATTGATAGTCGGAGACCTGGATTCAGCCGTAAAAGAACTCAAGTCAAAAAATGTAACTGTATATAGAGAAGCTGAATCTCACAAGACAGGAAAGAACTGCATAGTATTAGATCCTGACAAGTACATGATTTCATTATTTGAGCCATTATTTGATGATGGTGCAAAACAAGCTCGTGGTTTCCATGGGTTTGCACCCCTCTAAATAATTTTTTTTATTTTTCCAATAATTTCGTTTACAGCATCTGGTGTTACAGACTTGTTAATTGAGACATAGTAAATCCCTTCTTTTCTCTGAAATATGACCACTGTAACTTTGTCATGTCTTAGTACCGCACTGTCCATGTTCCCAATTGCAAAACTTGTCTTGTTTCTCATAGTAAGCATTGTTGAAACAAGAAAGAATTCGTTTCTTGCAGGCTCATTTAACAGAAATATAGAAAGACCAGGTCGTATTATGCCTGTTAAAGTTCTCCCATATTCATTTATCAATCCAACATACCTGATTGATTTTGATAACTCCATTATTTTCTGACATTGATTTCTATATTTTGAAATTTTTTCATTCCATTTTTGGTTTGGAGTCTTGTTCATAGTAATGATAAAAACACATTACCTTATAAAAGTTGGAAATTACTTTTTCTTTTCTTTTCCAAGATCTGCTTTTAGTGTAAGATTTTCTCGTTTTAGTCTCTCGTTTTCTTCACTAAGCATATCAATTGCATGCATTCTTGAATGTATTGGATGACCAGGCATGAACATGTTTGGTGTCATGTTGAAAAGACCTGCTGCATATCTTTGAAACATCATGTTGTGCTCTGCAAGTTTCTGTGTCATCATGTCTGCATCCTTTACTATGCGATTTTTCACGTTTCCCGCACTTGACAGGCCAGACGGCATGTTTGCACGTGGTGGCAATCTTGGAAATGCAAATGGGGAATTCATCATATCCATTGGTTGTCCAAAGACTTCCATCATTCTTCGCATATCATAAGGCCACATGTTGAAATTTTTCTCCATTCCTCTATTTCATGTTTACTCACAAAATCAGGCATTAGATATAGAGGCATGTCAAGTACTAGTCATTTTTTATCAAATTCTATCGATCTCCGATCCTTATAGAATGCCCAGATCGACTCTAATTTAATGTCAAAAACAATATCAATGCATTGTATAAAGTGTAGAAAAAATATAGATTCTAACGATTTATACAAAATTGTAATGTATATTGTTGACCAAAAATTTACAGATCATCATTATGAACATGTAGAATGTCCAGGCAAATTTACAATCTAGGTGTGCATTGCGTAAACTCGATATGCCTTACCTGTCTTCTTGTCCTGATATGACCACACATGATCATTCCAGATCATAAGTTCAAAGAGATTCTTTAGTGAAGGATGAAGCTTTTCATAAATATCTTCTCCAATCAAAATTTGATTTGGTTTTGCAAGTGCAGTTATTTTTGCTGCAATACTTACAGCAGGACCTAGTATGTCTACATGTGATTTTATTTCGTCAGCGCCATATCTTACAATTACATTTTCTCCAAAATCCATGCCTACCTTTACGCGAAGTTCAGGATAATCATACTCACTAAGTATTGGATTTATTCCTCTTTCTATGACATCAATCATAGTTCTTGCACAATTTACTGCACTATCTGAAACTACAAGAGGGCTTTCTTCTGCGATGAAATATCCAATTACTGCATCTCCAACATATTTGAGAACATATCCGCCATGATGGCGTATTACTGATCGCATCTCTTGTGAAAATGAGCTAATTATAATTCCTAGTTTCTCTGGAGGTAAAAGTAGTGCCATATCGGTAGAGCCTACAAGATCTACAAACATAACAAGCATGTGGACTTTTTGAGCCACATGTTTTCTAAGAAATGCATCTGATTCATCTACAGAATAATCATACTCGTATCCTTTTTTGAGGGAACTCCATACTCGTTTTTGGGTTTCTTTTATGAGAGTTTCAGTATCCAGGATGCCAGATTTACCGCCTCCCAACATCATATCAATTATGTTCATGGTAGTCTTTTCATCGGGCTTGGATTCTCTTTCGTCACTCATTTCTACTCATTCCAGTGGGAAATTGGCTCCGCACACAGGACATACCCCTCTTTCTCCCTTGTATTTTATATCAAAGTATTGTATTATCTCCACGTTACAGTTCCAGCAGATAATCTTCTTAAAAGACGATTTGGAGGTTTTTTGCCTGCCCATGGTAAATTTGTGCCTAAATAGTATATAAAGTACATACCGATTTTATGTGGCAAATTCTACAAAATTGATGTGCAGATACCATCAAGCAATCCAGATGTTTTTGTAAAATTGCTGAGTGAAAAGGCAGAACTTGTTCGTACCTTATTTCTTGAGCACGTCGCCAGTTTGACAAAAAAGGCATCCCTAAAAGTAATGCTTGGAGATGGGACCGTTACGGATCAAGAATCATTTGATCCTGCCTTGATAAGACAATTCTTTGCTAATCTTCTAAGAGATATACCTGATTGGGACAACCAAGGAGTATCATCTACAGTAGAAAAAGATCTTAGACGTATATTTATCAAATTTGAGATAAAAGAAGGAAACTATCTTCTTTCAGCACACATGTCATTGCAGTATCATGCATTGTTATTTTACAAGCTTGATCACAAGGTAATAGAGATACAAAAAGAACTAGCAGATATCTCTGACATGGTATCTAATTTACAGGTCAAGGTAGGACCTGAAAATGACAAGATAATACATGAAAAGTTACAAAAAGAAGGATACACAGACCTTGATGAACAAAAATTATTCGAGGTTTTATTCAATCGAGAAGACATGACACAAGAGATTGTAAAATCAATTGAGGTTTCACACCAAGAACATACCAGACTTGTATCAAACAGAGACAGATTGTTCAAAGAATTAGATAACATGTTAATCGAGGTATATCATACAACACCAGTCTTAATTGATGAGAACAAAATGATCGCTGCAGAAGAAGGATGTCTGTGTAATTTTAATTTAGAATATTTGAAAAACAACATTCGTGAAGGAAACATCAATCTGACAAGAATTGCAGAGCAAACAAAGACAAATTTGTTTTTGCATTTGGATAATATCATAAAAATTTTAAAAAATTAAAAAATTGTTTATATTAAAGTGATTTTACAAAATAATACAATTAGTCAAGAGGTCAAGGCCATTTTTCATGGTGTCACAAATTGGGGAGTAGGCACCACAGAAAGACGTTATGACACTCTTGACTTAGATCTCTAGTTTTCTCAGAATATTATTTAGGCCTTTCCTGATCCTTGAAAACCTTACTAAATAATGCATTAATTACATATTTTCTTCTTAAAATATCAATAAATTTTATAAATTATAGACTGTTTTTTTGGTCCAACCCAATTAATAAACCAAATATACCAAGACTGGATGAAAAATCTGATGAATGTAACTTTTGATGACATACTAAAATCCCAGAAAATTCAGCGCAATGTAATTCGTAGGACTCCTCTTGAGAGCTCACACTCATTTAGCGTGATGACTGGTTCAAAGATATATCTAAAATCAGAGTGTCTACAGAAAACTGGCTCGTTTAAGGTACGTGGAGCTTATGCAAAGATTGCAAGCTTATCAAAAGAGGAAAAACGAAAAGGAGTAATCACAGCTTCTGCAGGAAACCATGCTCAAGGAGTGGCATATGCATCAGCCTTGGAAAAAATTTCCTGTACAATTGTAATGCCTGTTAATGCTTCACCTGCCAAAGTTTCTGCCACAAGATCATATGGAGCAAATGTAATATTGGAAGGATCAGTCTATGACGAATCTTCAGCAAAAGCAGCAGAACTTGCAGAAAAGACCGGGGCTACAATAGTTCACGCATTTGATGACGAGACAGTAATTGCAGCTCAAGGAGTAATTGGACTTGAAATTATGGAAGATCTTCCAGATGTTGATGAAATCTATGTTCCAATTGGTGGAGGAGGTCTTGCGGCAGGAATTTTAAAAGCAGTCAAGACCAAAAAACCAAAGGTCAAGGTGGTAGGAGTACAATCTGCAGGGTTTCCAGCAATGAAAAAATCATTTGATGCGGGAAGATTGCAATCAGTATCAGGACATAGAACTATTGCAGACGGAATATCAGTAAAAACACCCGGTCAATCCACATTTAAGATAATCAATGAACTAATTGACGATATTGTTCTGGTTGATGATTCTACAATAGTAAAAGCCATGTTTCTTTTAATGGAAAGAACAAAGATGGTTGTAGAACCCGCAGGAGCAGTTGCATTAGCACATCTTCTTGACAAAAAACCTGCAAAGGGAAAGAAGGTAGTTCCAATTCTATCTGGCGGAAACATAGACATGTACTTACTAGGACAAATTGTATCAAAAGGCCTCACAGAGATGGGCAGGATGGTAAAGATATTTGTCCTTCTAACTGACAAACCAGGGGCATTAAGAGAAGTAGTAGAGCAGATATCATCTCTTAGTGTAAATATTGTCGATGTAATTCATGACAGGCTTAGCTCAAGCATACCTGCAGGAACAGCAGGAGTAACATTGAGCCTTGAAACACAAGATCAGAAACATGCAGAACAATTGATTGGTTTTCTTAAAAAGAAGAACATCCAATTCAAAGTAGTAACATAAAGACTGTTTTACTACCTGCCTACAAGCGACAAGATGTTAAATGACAAGATTATTCCAACAAAAATGCATGATACTATTGTAGTTATTTTTCTATTTGTAAATTCGCCCATTATTTTTTTATCCATAGTCAAAATTACAACAGGTATTACTGCAAGTGGGATTAACATGCTCAAGACAAATTGGCTATACACCAATATGTGTAACGGGTCAAATCCAAGAAATATGGCCGCACTTGTAGGAACTACGTTGATGAATCTTGTAATAATTCTTCGTAACCAGATGTTTATTTTTTTTCCTAAAAATCCTTCCATTATTATTTGACCTGACAATGTTCCTGCAACTGATGATGCAATACCTGATGAGAGCAAAGTGATAAGAAACACCACTCCTGCAGATATTCCAAATAACGGTACAAGAGTCTTGTATGCCTCAGAGATTGATTGAATTTGAGAATTATGCGGATAGAAAGCAACTGCTGCCATCAATAATATTGCAGCATTTACAAGTGCGGCAATTGTGAGCAAAAATATAGTCTCTGCAAGATGTAACCTACGCATTCTTTTTTTCTCTTCAACTGTTTTGTTGTTTGCTTTTTCTTTTGTAAGAAATGAATGCAAAAATACAACATGTGGCATCACAGTGGCACCAATTATTCCAACTGATACAAACAATGCATCATGGTTAGCAAAGTGCGGTAAAAGTGAGCCACTCAGTATTCCTTCAACACTGGGAGGAGCCACAGACAGCTCGTAGATATATCCAAAACTAATGATGGATACAAAGAGCAAAAAGATTTGTTCTAAAACCCTGAATTTTTTGTATGTAAGTGCGAGTATTAGGATTACATCAACTGCACCAAATATTGCAGCATAAATCATTGGAACCCCGAATAAGAGATTTAATGCAATTACAGTACCAAGATATTCTGCCAAATCAGTGGCAGCAGCCATTACCTCAGTACTCAACCAATATGGTATGACAAACATCTTTTTCCCTAATTTTTCTCGTAATAATTCAGCAAGACTTTTGTCTGTGGCAATTCCCAGTTTTCCCGACAGATACTGGACAAGCATTGCCATGGCACTAGAGAGCCACACTACCCACAATAATGAATATCCAAAGGCTGAACCTCCCTGAAGATCAGTTCCATAGTTTCCAGGGTCAATATACGCAATACTGACAATCAATGCAGGCCCGGAATATGCTATGAATCTCCTAAGAGAGTGAACAAGGTTTGAGAATCTAGATCCAGATAATGACATTGTGCTGTGATTTGCATGAGGATTTATTCTTCATATAAAAGTTAGCTATGGCTAAATTATTTAGTCCAGTCTAAATTATAGATTTTTTCAAAATAATTAATAATATACAAAATAAAACAAGTCCAATTGATAACAAAGAATGATTGGAAGGGAAGCTCTTATCTTACTTGGAAAGAAATAGAGCAACAAGTATCATCACTAGTAAAAAAAATAGAAAAAACAGGTTTTGAGTTTGACAAAATTGCAACAGTATCACGTGGAGGACTAGTTCCTGCAAGACTTGTAGCGGATTATTTTAACATAAAGACAATTCAGGTAGATGGAAAAAAGATCTCTCAAGAGACTTTGTTTGTGGACGACATTTATGATTCAGGCAATACCTTTAGGAAAATATCTCCCAGAGTAGAACATCCAAAAAAATTTTTGTATGCTACACTTGTTGCTAGAAAAGGCGTCAAATATCCAAAAAATTTAGTATATGGCAAGAAAACGCATGGATGCGAATATGTTGTTTTTCCATGGGACAGGCTTGAATTTGAAAGGTCTCATTTGACTAAAGATTAAGTACGAGAAGACAAGTTAGAAAATCATGAATCCATTTTCATGCTCAAAATGTTTTGTTGGATACAGACCTAGAGAATTGATATCATGCCCTAAATGCGGACAAGAGTTTTGTGGAACCTGCTTTAAACAACACAGTCACTAGAAAAATTAAGTAGTGGACTAAATTCAATGTATAACATGTCTGCTTTTGGCGGAGACGATGTTGATACTTTAGCTCTTATGTTTGATAAATTACAATATATCTTTCGAGGATACGACCCATACATTCAGACATTTACTGAGATGTTGCAGGCATACAAGGAAGGCAGAGTTTCTGAGCGAGAATATTATGCTGCAATGATTGACGCAGTATTCAAGTATTCTGCCCTGGAATTTCTTGGTCTAAAGGCCATGTTTGAGATTAAAAAAGCCCTAAACAGGATGAATAATCCATCACGCAGTCAACAATCTGTGCCTGGCATGATATCAGGAAATGCCATGGGCCAATCAATGTCAGGACCTCAAAATTCTATTGCATCATTTATCAATGCAAAAAGTCTTCCAGGAAGAGATGAAATCACAAAGTCCGTGGCAGGCACAGACAAGAAATGTATATCATGTGGAAAAACATTGTCGGATACTGCAAAATTTTGTACCTCTTGTGGCAACAAAGTATAAGAAAACCCAGAAAAATAATTCAAGAACTAAATAATCCCCATATTAGAAAGAAATTCGGATCGGTAGTCTAGCCTGGTTAGGATATCGCACTCACACTGCGGGGGTCGCTGGTTCAAATCCGGCCCGATCCATCCTTTTTAAACTAGAAGAATATCGCAGAGAAAATCTACACGAGTTTTTTAAACTATACATGTCCAGTACGTGTAAAATATGAAAATTCTACATTATTCCATAATTATAACAATAGGAATGGTGGTGATGACCATGTCATCTTTCAATGACACATTTGCACAAAATGTAACAAATTCTTCAAATGTCATTCCGCCAATTCCATCTGCAATACTTCATTCTCCAATGCCAACATTGTCACCATCTGAGAATCAGTCAGTAGTTAATGTGGCACTATCTATTCCTGAATTACAAAACTGGTCGCATGACTGGAAATATGTGGGAATGGGAT
>JAGWGS010000035.1 GCA_028867235.1 Nitrososphaerota archaeon
ATAGTACCTGATATCTTGTAATTTTTAAAAGCATCAATTTTTGCTTTTGGGACATAGACATGAAAACCTCGTGATATTGCATCACTAACTTTCTCATCCGGGGAATACTTGCCAACACCTAAAACTTCGATATCTCTATCGTCTGCAATAAATTGAGTTATTCTGCTACCGATTGAACCATAACCATTAACGAAAACCTTCTTCATGATTTTTCTGACTGTAAATCCTATTTATTTGGATTGCCATCAAAACAAGGACTAAATAATCTTGCACGACAAGATTGATCCTTGAAGATTCACCTGCCCTCTGTAGGTATAGGAGTGGGTGCCGTCATTGGCATTGCGCTTGTTGTATTTTTGATCTTGGGGCCGGGGATGGAAAAACCGTCTACTCCAACTCAAGGTAACCCTCTTGCAATGTCACCTATGCAAGATAATACTACACAAGCTTCAATCAATTTGCTTGTGGATAATTCGTCTCCAATACTTGGCTCAAAAGATGCACCTATAACTATGATAGAGTTTGGGGATTACCAGTGTTTTTACTGTAACAAATTTTATCATACTATTGAACCTGATATAGTGAAAAATTACATCAACACCGGAAAGGTACGCATGATCTTCAAAGACTTTGTAATCATTGGTCAAGATTCTGTAAATGCTGCTCATGCTGCACATTGTGCTCAGGAACAAGGCAAGTTTTGGGAGTATCATGATGTCTTGTATAACAACTGGGCAGGCGAAAATACTGGTTGGGCGTCATCTAATAACTTGATGTCATTTGCTACAAAAATGGGTCTTGATAGCAACCAGTTTTCAAGTTGCATGTCACAATCCAAATACATCTCAACTGTACAGGGAAGTCTCTCTGATGCTAAAGGCCTTGGTCTTACTGGAACGCCTGACTTTTTCATAATATCCCCGGATCATTCTATTACTAAAATAGTTGGGGCACAGCCATACGAAGTTTTTGATAATCTATTCAAATCTAAGCTAAATTCATGAAATATTTTACACATATTTTCGTAATAGAATAAAAATTATCAATCTTTGGGATCAATATCTACTCTCATAATCCTTATATCTGTAGTTGGAAGCTGAAAAGCTATTGGCCGCAGGTATTGACGATATTGCAATCTACATCCCAAAACTGTTTGTAGATGCAAGAGACTTTGCTCAAGCCAGGGGAATGGACCCTGACAAGTTACAGCGAGGGCTGGGTGTATCAAGGATGGCAATAGTGGATACTAATC
This sequence comes from Nitrososphaerota archaeon, assembly GCA_028867235.1. Taxonomy (GTDB): domain Archaea; phylum Thermoproteota; class Nitrososphaeria; order Nitrososphaerales; family Nitrosopumilaceae; genus Nitrosotalea. The sequence continues at coordinate 1,253 of JAGWGS010000035.1, forward strand.
AAGACCCTGCATGTATGGCAGCAAATGCATGTCTTAGAATAATGGAACGTAACAAACTTTCTCCAAAAGATGTCGGAAGACTCTATGTTGCAACCGAATCGTCACTTGATGAATCAAAGGCCATGAATTCCTATGTGATTGGAATGCTAGAACAGGTTTATGGTGCAGATTCTTTTGGTCACTGTGGTGGAATAGAATGCAAGTTTGCATGTGTAAGTGGTTCTTACGCATTATATGATAATACTAATTGGATTAGGGCAGGTGAAGCAGAAGGCAAGTATGCAATTGTAGTAGTCTCTGATATTGCAAAATACGATCTAGGTTCTAGTGGTGAATACACCCAAGGAGCAGGTGCAGTTGCAATGCTTCTAAATGATGTCCCTAGGTTGATGACATTTGATCCAAAAGTAACTTCCACTTCAATCAAAAATGAATATGATTTCTACAGGCCATTTGGAAAAGAAACACCAATAGTGAATGGTCAGTACTCTAACTTGCTTTACATGATTCAGGTCAAAAAGGCACTAATGGCATACAAAGAAAAAGCGATCTCAACTGGAATTATCAAACTACGAGAAGGTGAGACAATTTTGGATTATATTGATTTTATCAACATGCATCTTCCATACAGCAACATGGGCAAAAAGGCACTGACATACCTTTTGCGACATGAGTGGCGAAGTCTTCCAAGATGGAAGGGAATTGTAGATAAGATGGGAATGCAAGAACCAATCCCAAAGGACCCAAGAGGTACCATAGAATCAATACTTGCAGACGAGGAATTTATGCAAAAAGATCACGAGTTTACAAAACGATTCACAATGACTGAAGAGTTCCAAGAAGCATATGATTCCAAACTTGCAAGTTCACTTATTGCATCAAGCATGGTAGGCAACCTTTACACTGCATCGCTTTACATGGGCTTTAGAAGCTGCCTAGAATTTGAGTTCCAGAAAGGCACAGACCTTGAGGCAAAGAGATTTGGATTTGGCTCATATGGAAGTGGAAGTAGCGCCATGGTATTTAGTGGCGTAATCATGCCTACATACAAGGAGATTGTCAAGAACATGAATCTTGAAGCAGAGATTGGCAACAGACGCAAAGTCTCTCTTGAAGAATATGAACAGATACACGAAAGCAAGCTAAGCCCAGAACAGAACATCCTTGAGGGCAAGAAAGAATTTGTACTTGTAGGTGTTGGAAGCAGCCCAGAGTTAAGGGGCCAGCGTAAATACGTCTTCAAAGAATAAGCGTAATCGATCTAGTCGATCAAAGTAAATCAACAAAAAGGATATAAAATCAAAAAGACTTTTCAAATTCATGAAAGACCGCTCAATGCCAGTCTGTTTTACAGCTGAGCAATACGCAATTATTGAAACAATTGCAAAACAAAAAGGTATGCTAAATGCAGGCCAGCTTCTCGAAGAAGTACTGGAACAATAAACGAGAACACTGTTCTCAAATCCTTTTCCTTTATGATAACTATTTAACGGATCTAATTCTATCTTGATGTTATATCATGAAACTCTTTGGAAGCAAGACTGTGGTATGTAAAATGTGCAACAAAGAAACTAATCACAAGAACAAGCCAAAAAGTGAATGGAATGTAGAAGGACCTCTTTGTGGTGATTGTTATGTTATTCAGATGAAAAAGTTCTACGAACAAAGTCTGAGGCAAAAATGTGTTACATGTGGTATTGAGAGAGATGTTCCTGACTTGTGGGAGCCAAGATACCAGTGGGATATGACTGGATTGTTATGCAAAACTTGTTTTGATAAAAAAGATGTAGAATACAAAAACAGGAGGGCAAATTGCAGTGTATGTGGGAAAAAACTTGGTATGATAAGATATAATCCAAAGAAAAAATGGATTCTTGAAGGACAATTGTGTAGAGAGTGTTGGGATTCACACAAAGCAAAGTTGGGATAACTTGAACATATTCAAGAAATTCAAGTGTGATGTGTGCGGTGCAAAATTTAGACAACAAGAGTATCTGATGCAGCATCAGCAACTATATCATAGTGAAAAAGCATATGACTGTAAAATGTGTAATCAAAATTTTCCTAGTATGGAGGCAATGCGAACACATATGCAAAGATTCCACACTTATCGTGGAAAAAGAGACATCTAAAATGCTTTAATTGTCTTTACTACTGGTGGTCTTACCTTGGTAAATACTCTAAAACCACAGATGCATTTTATTTCAGGCAATCTTGTTAGCTCTGATTGTGAAACCTGTGTACCGCAACGCATGCATGAATAAAACACACTAAAGCTTGTTGGTTTTTCATTTGCTGGAATTTCTTGGGTTGGTTCTGACATATTCTTTTTTTCCTTATTTGAGAGTCAACTCGATGTAGACATCATTTGGAATTTTGATTCTCATGAGTTGTCTTATTGCTCTGTCGTCTGCGCCGAGATCAATTACTCTTCGGTGGATTCTCATCTCCCACTTTTCATAAGTATTTGTACCTTGACCGCATGGAGACTTCCTTGTAACTACGTTTAGTGTTTTTACTGGTAGTGGTGTTGGACCTTTTACTTTGACTCCTGTTTTTTCTCCGATTCCTTTAATCTCAGTACAGACACCGTCAAGCCTTTGAAGACTTGTACTTGTTAATTTAATTCGGGCTGTCTGGGTCATTCAGGTCCCTATTTTGTGTATTTTTCAGTAATCTCTTTTACGATACCAGCTGCAATTGTTGCACCCATATCTCTGAGTGCAAATCTTCCCATTTCTGGAAAGTCTTGGAAGGTCTCGATTGGCAATGGTCTTACTGGCTTGATTCTTACAATTGCAGAATCTCCTGCCTTTAAGAACTTTGGATCTTTTTCCTCGATTGCACCTGATTGTGGGTTTATTTTTGCTTCAAATGCTACTATTGTAGCAGCAACTTGGGCAGTATGTGCATGCATGACTGGTGTGTATCCAGGTGCAATTGCTGTTGGATGGTGAATAACTATGATTTGTGCACGGAATTCTTTTGCTACGTTTGGTGGTGAGTCGGGTGTTCCGATTACATCTCCTCTCTTGATATCTTTCTTTTCTATGCCTCTGAGGTTGAATCCGATGTTGTCACCTGGTTCTGCAGATGGCATTTCAGTGTGGTGGGTCTCAATTGACTTGATTTCACCAGTTGCACCTGATGGCATTACAACTATCTTTTGACCTGGTTTTGCAACTCCGGTCTCTACACGTCCTACTGGGACTGTACCGACACCAGTGATTGTATAAACGTCTTGAATTGGAATTCTGAGTGGTTTGCCTGTTGGCTTGTCTGGTAGTTTAAAGTCATCAAATGCTTCAAACAGTGTCTTTCCGGTCCACCATTTCATGTTGTCGGACTTCTTTACCAAGTTGTCACCCTTCCAGCCTGATACTGGAATGATTGCAACGTTTTCAAGCTTGTAACCTACTGATTTTAATAATTTCTCAGCCTTTTCTTTTGCAACCTTGTATGCTGCTTCAGAATAGTTGCTGTCATCCATCTTGTTGATTGCAACTACTAGTTGGCCTACACCTAGTGTTCTGAGCAAGAAAGCATGTTCTCTTGCTTGTCCACCTGGTGCGGTTGCTGTATCTGTTTCACCTTCTTTTGCAGACAAGACCAAAACTGCACAGTCTGCTTCAGAAGCTCCTGTGATCATGTTTTTGATAAAGTCTCTGTGACCTGGTGCATCAATTAATGTGAAGAAGTACTTTGGAGATTCGAATTTTTGAAATGCTAAGTCAATTGTGATACCTCTTTCTCTTTCGTCTTTGATATTGTCCATAACCCATGCATATTTGAAAGTGTCACCTTTTCCGGTCTTCTCGGATTCGGCTGCATGTGCTGCAATTGTTCTTTCGTCTACAAGTCCCAAGTCCATTAAAAAGTGACCCATGGTTGTAGATTTTCCATTATCGATATGTCCTACGACAATCATGTTCAAGTGAGGTTTTCTTGCTGCTGCGCTACTCATGAAGGATGTTACTTGAGAAGGGCTTTATTAGCATTTTCATTTTTTGATTTTTTTTCGACCAAAAATTGAATTATTTTCTGACTCGATCATCTAGATCAATTTTTTTCACATGGTATAAATCGAACTATTTCATCACAAGGGTTAATGAAAATTACAGTAACAGTGATCAAAGCTGATGTAGGTGGAATCGGCGGACACACAAGACCAAGTGATGGTCTGATAAATGCTGTTAGAAATCTTGTAAAGCCCCAAGTAAGAAAAGATGGTAAAGGACTCTTGATTGACTCCTATATCGGATATTGTGGAGATGACATTCACATTGTCATGACTCATACAAAAGGTATCAATAATTCTCAAATTCATGGATTAGCATGGCGCGCATTTGAAGCTGCAACACGTGTTGCAAAGAGTGAAGGTCTTTATGGTGCAGGACAAGACTTGCTCAAAGATTCATTTTCTGGAAACGTAAAAGGTATGGGACCTGGCGTTGCAGAGATGACTTTTGAAGAAAGACCAAATGAAGCATTTACAATTTATGCTGCAGACAAGACAGAACCTGGAGCATTTAACTATCCTTTCTACAGAATGTTTGTAGATACCCTATCAAACACTGGATTGATTGTAAACCAAAACTTGGCAAAAGGTGTCAGAATAACAGTAATGGATGTTGAAAAAGGCAAAGTCGCCACACTGAACATGTGGGAAGACAAACCAACCTTGGAAGCAGCACTAATGTATCCTGGAAGATATGTTGTATCAACAGTAACCACCAAGGACAACCAGCCAATCTTGGCCGCATCAACTGACAGGTTGCACAATATCGCTGGAACCTATGTTGGAAAAGATGATCCTATATGCATAGTACGAACTCAAAAGGACTTTCCAGCAACAGAGGAAGCAGGAAGTGCATTTAACAATCCGCATCTTGTGGCAGGAAACACAAGAGGAAGTCATCACATGCCACTAATGCCTGTGAAGGTAAACTCTCCTGCAAGCATCAACTATGCAATTCCAATTGTATCAGCACTTGTATTTTCAATGCATAATGGAAGACTGACAGGTCCTGTTGACGGATTTGCATCTGCAGACTGGGACTATATCAGAAACATTGCAATGAAAAGAGCAATTGCAATTAGAAGTCAAGGTTTTGTGCATCCTGCAACCCTAGTTCCAGATGAGCTAGAGTATGCTGCTGGATATCGTGCAAGAATGAGTGTACTTTGGAGCAAGATGAGACCAATTCCGGGATCAAAACCAAATGCACCAAAACAGGGACAAAAGCCAGGCCAGAGACCCCCACAAGGTAACAGACCACAAGGTCAGCGACCGGGACAACGTCCTCAGCAAGGTAACAGACAACAACAAGGACAGAGGCCTCAACAAAAACAAGGCCAGAGACCACAACAAGGTCAACGACCAGGACAAAAGCCACAAGGTAACAGACCTCAACAAGTACAAAGACCAGGTCAGAGACCTCAAGGCAATAGACCACAGGGAAATAAACCTCAACAAGGTCAGCGACCGGGACAACGTCCTCAGCAAGGTAACAGACCACAACAAAGTCAGCGACCACAACAAAGACCACAAGGCCAAAAGCCACAGGGTCAGAGACCTCCTCAACAGCAAAAACCACAACAACAGCAAAAACTACAGACCTCTCCTACAAAATCAGAGCCAAAGGCTGAAGTCAAAGTAAAAAAACCACGCGCACCACGAAAGAAAAAAACTGAGACTGTGGCAAAACCTGCAGACACTACAACTCAGTCAAGTACAACAACATCTCCAAAAACAGAAACTAGTACCTAAAACTACTAGTTTTTCTTTCTTCGTTTTTAAAATACAATTTTTATTAGCTTTATTTTTTATTGTAATTGATTGCCAAAAAAAATTCAAATTCTGATAGTGGGGCATAACGAGAATGGTTACACGCCTGAAGTTGGCAAGATTGCATATGAGACAGGTGCAGAAGTTGCCAAGTCTGGTGCTGTTTTGATAACTGGGGGGCTCAAAGGCGTTATGGAAGCAGCATCACATGGGGCAAAAGATGCAGGAGGAATAACTGTTGGAATAATACCGCAAAATGAAGCCTCTTTTGCAAATCAATATTGCGATATTGTAATCCCAAGTGGGATTGGTCTTGCAAGAGACTTTCTAAATGCATTGGCAGGAGATGGCATGATAATGATAGGAGGAGGATCTGGAACTTTATCTGAAGCATGTGCTGCATACATGTACAAAAAACCAATTGTTGCAATAAAAAATACTGGAGGAGTTGCAGACAAGTTTGCAGACCAGTATATTGATCATAGAAAAAACGTATTGATAATCGGTGTGTCTTCTCCAAAAGAAGCAGTACAAACAATACTTGAGAAAATTAAATCAAACACTTACTTGAGTGAAACCAAGTATGGGTCTGGCTCATAGAACGTGTTATTCTTTGCCAATTTTTCAAGCTCTGCTACAATATTTTGCATACCAAATTGTTTTGCAGTTTCAAACAATGGTTTTTTGAGCCCCATTCCAAGTAAGAGTGCCTTTTCTATTTCTTGAGGATCACTTGCTTGGTTTGTGATGAGCCATGCTGCATTATTTAGAATATTTCCAAGTAACTGGATTGGGTTGAATTTCTTTGCAATCTCTTCGTTGAGATTAATTCTTTCATACTGTTCGCCTGAATATTTATAAAATCCCTCTCCACTTTTCTGTCCTAGTTTCTTTTCGTTGTATAGTTTCTCAATTAATGGGTGTGGGTTGATCACTTTTTTGTCCCGTGAATGCATCTCAACTGTAGCCTTGTGGATTACATCCATACCAGTAAAGTCTGCAAGCTCAAAAATTCCCATTGGGAAATGAAGTGTGAATTTGACTGCAGAGTCAATCTCTTCTTTTGTAGCTCCTGTGCGGTCCATTGCATATGCGGCCTCATGTACCAATGGGATAAACAATCTGTTTACTATGAATCCTGGCACATCTTTTTTGCATACTACTGGTTCTTTTGATACTGACTTTACAAAATTTATTGTATCCTCTACCAATTCTTTTTTTGTTTTCTGTCCAGGGATAACCTCAACTAGTTTCATGAGTTGTGGTGGATTAAAGAAATGTATGCCGATAAATCTCTCAGGTCTGGATGTAGTATTTGCAATCTCCGTTATTGGAAGTGTGCTTGTGTTTGATGCAAAGACTGTCTTTTGTGGTACAACCTTGTCAACTTCAGCATAGACTTTTTTCTTTAGGTCCATTATTTCAGGTACTACTTCTATCATAAGATCACAGTTCTTTAATGCTTCACCAAGATCAACTATTGGTGTAATTCTTGAGAAAATCTCTTTTCCTTGCCCTTCTGTTAGTTTTTGTTTTGATACCATCTTGTCTAAAGACCACTTGATTTTTTCCATTGCTTTATCAAGGAATTGCTTTTCAATGTCACGTAATACTACATTATATCCTGACATTGCAGAAACTTGGGCAATTCCGTGACCCATTATTCCAGAACCTAGAACTGTAATGTTTTTGATTGTCATATTTACTGCTCTGAGATTAACGCCTATTTGTAAGTTTTTAACATTTAATTGATTTTTTCATTTGATTGTTTAACTGTCATTGATGATGATCGCTTGGCGATTTCATTGTCCAATTTTACACGCTAATTGTTATTTTGTTGGACAAATCTGGGCACAAAACCTGTTAATATAGGTATATTTTTTTCTGCTTTGTTTGATGTGGTCCGTCTTGATGATAAACTAATCTCTATGTATGTGATTAAAAGATCTAAATGTTGTCTTAGAGATTGTCCACTACATTCTTGATATGTTCTGGCATGTCTGGAAGCTCGCCAACATGGCTGACATTGTTTTGCAGTATGTCTGGTCCTATTCTTCGTACTCTTTGGGTTGCAATCAGTGTTGCAATGCCTCTGTCAATTTCTTTTTGAACAAGAACTGTCTTTAGTTTTTCAATCAATGTGTTCTCATCTTCATACTTTGCAATTGCATGCTGTAATAGTACAAGTTTGTCATCATTTGAGAGTTCTGTCATGATGATATCTCATTTTCTCTTGATAAAAAATCTTTAGTCATACAAAAATAATGGATAAAACTAGATAAAACATGGTAGGTCCACAAGATGGAGGATTTGGTTTTGATGGTGCTCCAAAATACTCCAATCTTGAAAACAAAAATATGATATGTGTTCAATGCCAGGCAGGACAGCACAGTAAATGTCTTGCAAAAAATGACACCGACACTATATGTGATTGTGAGATGTGTCTTGTATGATGTTTAACTGTTTGATTTCTTGATTATCTCATCCCAGAGTGGTTTTGGAACAGGCATTGTAGAAAGACGAGAATTTTTTACAAGCTCCCAGTTTTTGAATTTTGCATCGTTTTTTATCTCATCAAGTGTAACTGGGCGTTTTAGTCTCTTGACAAACTTGACATCAAACACGATGAATCTTTTTTCAGACTCTTTTGGATTGGGATACGGGTCTGTTATCATCTCTACAATTCCTACTGCTTGCCTCTCATCTCCTGTGTGGTAAAATATTGCTTGGTCTCCTTTCTTTGCAGCACGCATGTGTTTTAGGGCCAGATTGTTATGTACCCCGTCCCAGACTGTTTTCTTTTCTTTTTCTAGGCTATCTAGATTATATCCCGTAGGTTCTTGTTTTAAAAGCCAATAGTTCATACTGTCTGTAA